>JAEUSG010000455.1 GCA_016788315.1 Fibrobacterota bacterium
AGGATTTTCGATAATTTCACCGATAGAACCTGTGAGTTTCTTCTGAGGCTTGGCCATAAGACCGCGCATACCGGCAAGCTGCTTAATCTGATCTTTTGAACCTCGAGCGCCTGAATCTGCCATCATGAAAACCGGGTTAAACCCATCACGATGCTCGGAAAGTTGAGTAAACAGAACTTCTGCAACGTCATTTGTCGCATGCGTCCAAATGTCAATAATCTTATTGTAACGTTCAGAATCAGTAATAAGCATCTTGTGATACTGTTTATTCACAGTATCAACTGCCTTTTTAGCATTTGCTACAAGCTGCTCTTTTTCTTTTGGAATAATGAGGTCGTCTACAGAGACCGTTACACCTGCTCTGGTTGCATAAGTAAAACCGGTCTTCTTAAGACGATCGAGAAACTGACAAGTTTTTGCATTTCCCGATTTATTGTGGAATGATGCAATAAGATCAATCAGTTTTCTCTTGCTCATTGTATCGTTTACAAACTGTATATCCTGCGGTACTGCCTGATTAAAGACAACTCTGCCAGGAGTAGTTCTGATAACTGTATTCCTGAAGCTGTATTTGATCGGCTCATGTAGTTCAAGAACGCCATGTTCAAGAGCCATGATTACATCATCAGCATCTTTGTAAATGATTTCAGGACCCTTAACTTCATTCTTGCGTACAACAGGTCCTTCTTTAGTAAGATAATAGCATCCGATAACAACATCCTGTGAAGGTGTGGCAAGCGGAAGACCTGATGCAGGATGAAGAATATTATGAGCTGACAACATCAGAAGACGTGCTTCAAGCTGCGCTTCGTATGAAAGAGGAAGATGGACAGCCATCTGGTCACCGTCAAAGTCAGCATTAAACGCTGAGCAAACAAACGGATGAAGTCTTATCGCCTTACCTTCGATTAGAACAGGATAAAAAGCCTGAATACCAAGACGGTGCAGTGTTGGAGCACGGTTTAGAAGTACTGGATGGTCTTCGATAATCTCTTCGAGAATATCCCAAACTTCAGGCCTTTCACGTTCTACAAACTTTTTTGCACTCTTAATAGTTTGTACGTAGCCTTTTTCTTCAAGCTTGCGAATAATGAAAGGCTTATAGAGTTCAAGAGCCATATTCTTCGGTAAACCGCACTGATGAATCATGAGTTCCGGACCTACAACGATAACAGAACGGCCTGAATAATCAACGCGTTTTCCAAGCAGATTCTGTCTGAATCGACCCTGCTTGCCTTTTAGAAGCTCGCCGAGTGATTTAAGAGGAGCTTTACCTTCACCGCGAAGCGTATATGTACGACGGCTGTTATCGAACAGCGCATCAATGGCTTCCTGAAGCATTCTCTTTTCATTTCTTAGAATTACATCAGGTGCCTGTACTTCAATGAGCTTCTTAAGACGATTGTTTCTATTTACAACGCGCCTGTAAAGGTCGTTAAGATCAGATGTAGCGAAACGACCGCCTTCCAGAGGTACAAGAGGTCGTAAATCGGGTGGGATAACAGGCATGACATCCATAACCATCCATTCAGGTTTGTTGGATGATTTTCTGAAAGCTTCAACAACCTTAAGGCGTTTGATTGCTTCCTGCTTACGGAGTTCGCCCTTATCTGTCTTGACAATTTTCTTGAGCTGCATTGAAAGTTCATCAAGATTGACATCATTCAGAAGAGCTCTGAGAGCACCAGCGCCCATTTCGGCTCTGAATTTCTTTCCCTGCTCAACAAGAGATGAATATTCATCTTCGTTGATAAGCTCTTTCTTGGCTTTGCCTGAATCGCCCGGTTCAATAACAACATAGGACTCATAATAGATCACCTTCTCAAGGGAACTAGTTCCCATGCCTAGCAGATAACCAATTTTGCTCGGCATTGCTTTAAAGAACCAGATATGCGCGATAGGAACTGCTAGTTCGATGTGACCCATACGTTCACGTCTTACACGTGAATGTGTCACTTCAACACCGCAACGATCGCAGACTACGCCGCGATAGCGGATTCTCTTATATTTACCGCAGGAACATTCCCAGTTTTTTACCGGTCCAAATATCTTTTCACAGAACAAACCATCTTTTTCAGGCTTGTATGATCTGTAATTGATCGTTTCGGGTTTAGTTACTTCTCCGAAAGACCATCCTCGGATCGTTTCCGGAGATGCGATTTTAATCGTAATCTTTCTGAGTTTTCTGGGTGTGTATTTATTATCAGCCAAGTTAAATCCTCCTGACAAAAATGCTCTTTATACCGCTTCAGTTTCTACAGTATCATTATCATCGTCGACAACCATGTCGAGTCCGAGACTCTTGATTTCCTTGAGTAGTACGTTAAACGACTCAGGAATTCCTGGCATAGGTGTATTTCCGCCTTTGACAATTGATTCGTAGATCTTGGAACGGCCTATTACGTCGTCGCTCTTAACAGTCAGCAACTCTTGGAGAGTGTAAGCTGCACCATATGCTTCAAGCGCCCATACTTCCATTTCACCGAAACGCTGACCACCGAACTGTGACTTACCGCCAAGTGGCTGCTGTGTAACAAGTGAATATGGACCGATAGAACGGGCGTGAATCTTGTCATCAACAAGATGCGACAGCTTCAGCATATACATGCGACCGACCGTTACCTCGTTATCAAAAGGTAAACCAGTCTGACCATCATGAAGTTTCATTTTACCGGATAGAGGCATTCCCGCCTTTTTAAGCAGTTCAAGCACATCTCCATAAGCAGCGCCATCGAAAACGGGGGTTGCAATCTTCTCTTTAAGTTTATCGGCAGCAAGACCGGAGTGAATTTCCAGAACCTGTCCTACATTCATACGAGAAGGTACACCAAGTGGGTTCAGAATAATATCAATTGGCCTGCCATCTTCAAGATATGGCATATCCTCTTCAGGAACAATTTTTGAAACAACACCCTTATTTCCGTGACGACCAGCCATTTTGTCACCAACAGAGATTTTTCTTCTTTTGGCAACATATACCTTGACCAACTGAAGAACTCCAGGCTTAAGCTCATCACCACGAACGATCTTATCGATCTCCTTCTCAAGTTTTTCCTCAAGCTCGGAGATTCGCTTATTAGCAATATGAAGAATTTCGATAGCCTTTTGATTCAGCTTCTTATCTTCAACAATATCACTTCCGGCAATATAACGGGTAAAATCAAACTTCTTTAGTGTTTCAGGACCGAATTTTGAGCCATCTTTAACCACTACTTGGCGGGTTTCAGGATCTTCCAGCGAGCAGCATGTAGCGCCTTTAAGAAGTTCAAGCAGCTTCTTATCTCTGACAACCTTAATAGCTTCTACCTGTTTAAGAGTATCTGCCTGCATGTCTTCGATAACCTGCTTATCCTTCTTCTTGGCTGTACGGCTTCTGTCTTTCCTGGAGAATGAAAGGGTCTTCATAACAATGCCCTTAACTCCAGGAGGAACACGGAGAGAGGAATCCTTTACATCACTTGCCTTTTCGCCGAAAATAGCACGCAAGAGTCGTTCTTCTGGTGAAAGTTCAGTCTCGCCGCGAGGAGTAACCTTACCGACAAGAATATCGCCGGGCTCTACTTCAGCACCTGTCCGGATGATACCATTTTCGTCAAGGTTGCGAAGCGCTTCTTCGCTTATATTCGGTATTTCACGTGTGATCTCTTCAGGTCCGCGCTTTGTATCGCGAACTTCACTCTGGAATTCTTCGATATGAATTGAAGTAAACACATCCTCTTTAACAAGGTTTTCGTTTACAATAATAGCATCTTCAAAATTGTACCCATTCCATGGCATAAACGCAACAAGAATGTTCTTACCGAGAGCGAGTTCACCATCTTCAGTGGCAGGACCATCTGCAAGCACTTCGCCTGCCTTGATTTTCTGACCAGCCGAAACAATGGGCTTCTGATTGAAACAGGTGTCCTGGTTAGTTCTTTGGAATTTTCTTAGAGGATATACATCAAACTCAGGGAATTCCACCCCACCAGTATCTTCTTTACCTGCATCTTTTCTGCGAACTACAATTTTATCAGCATATACTTTCTCAATTGTGCCAGCATTTTTTGCAATAACCATAACACCGGAGTCATATGCTGCACGCTGTTCCATACCGGTCCCTACAATTGGAGACTCAGTAATCAATAGAGGAACAGCCTGGCGCTGCATGTTAGAACCCATAAGTGCGCGGTTAGCATCATCATGCTCAAGAAATGGAATAAGACCGGCGGCAACGCTGACCATCTGTTTTGGAGACACGTCAATAAAGTCGACCTTCTCGATAGGGAGTATCGGGAATTCACCGCGCTGCCTGCAAAGAACTTCAGCACCGACAAACTTGCCTTTTTTATCAAGCTCAGCATTTGCCTGTGCAACAATATATTTATCTTCTTCGTCAGCGGAAAGGAAGACAATCTCGTCGGATACTACGCCATTTTTAACCTTGAAATATGGTGTCTCAAGGAAACCATACTGATTAAACTGTGCATAAGTTGACAGAGAGCTTATAAGACCGATATTCGGTCCTTCAGGCGTCTCAATTGGACAGAAACGACCATAATGTGAGTGGTGCACATCTCGAACTTCGAAACCTGCACGATCTCTTGAAAGACCGCCCGGACCGAGAGCACTGATACGTCTTTTGTGTGTAAGAGAAGAAAGCGGATTGGTTTCGTCAAGGAACTGTGAAAGCTGACTGCTTCCGAAGAAGGAACCGACTACTGTTGTTACAGTTCTTGCGTTAACAAGATCCTTAGGTGTAATATTTTCCGTATCTCGGATAGAAAGACG
>JAEUSG010000481.1 GCA_016788315.1 Fibrobacterota bacterium
CACAGTTTCACCTTCGAAATAGGGCGAAGCCCAGTATGTACTGGAAATACGCCATGGTGTCCCTCTTTGAATTACCGTTTCCAGCGGCCAGCGAATTTCCACTGTGCTAGTACTTTTAAACTTGAATGGAGCACAAGGGAAACCACTCTCCGCAGCCAAATTCATATGTATCCCCTTAACATTCTCAGCTTTGATCTTTTCCATTCCGGGATTCAGTGGATAACTATTCAGATCAAACCAATCAGATTTTGAGAGATCAAATTCATAATCTGTTGGTGTGCCAGAGCCCTTTACAAAACCTGTTGCAGTTGAATGCAGGAGTGTTCCCGCTGAGTCAATATAACCGCAGACAGTTACGGTTTTCTCCAGACCTATCTGTATCCTCACTATATAAGGCCCGGCAGGATCTTCAATGGTAAGTGGAGCTTTGTCTGAAAGCTTTTCGGTAACAAGGTTTACCCGGATCCCTTGCCCATTTGGTAGATTCAGCAATTGATGATCAACAGCACCGGTCCATGTTGATTCAGGACCTAGGACAATATTGGCATACAGCACCTGAATTTCAAATTTGGTTAGTTTGCAGAAATGAACTGTGTCTCCCGTAGCCTGTACTTTACCAAGCACCTTGCCAAGCATTTGGCCGTTTCCCGCACTTCCGACTATGTCAAGATTAAATTGCCCTCTCATATCAGGATTAAGGGAAGAAAAATTTCGATCACATCCCGCAAATTGCAGAACAACTATGCATAAAAGGCTCATGATTAACTTCATTTTAATACTCCTTTAATATCTACATCAACTTAAAAAACATATGCGGTTCTAGCCGAAAGCAGTACGGGAAAACTCCCATTTCCACCAGTTTCAAAAATCAAACTACTTGACAGAATCAGGAGAATTTGAGAATTGTTTCCCAGAGTTGGCCCTAATTCCAAATAAGGGCTAGGAAGGATGAGATCTGAAGCTTTTCCTGTAACTGAATCATATTTCAATATGGAGAAGTAACCGCCGACAGAAAGCCCGGTGTTTATAGTCCATGAACCAGGAGAAAACTGCCGGGATAGTGCCAGCTTGATCGGTAATCCGACAAAAGTTCCTGTTACTCCTGGCTTATTTAAAAACCAGTTTACATTTACATCTGCACCATATTTCCATTTGCTCTGTCCCAGGGGCAATCGCAACCGGTAACCTGCATCAATACCTGGATTAAAATAATTGCCGTGTGTAGTAAGTAGATAATCAACACCTGCGACAACTCCATGTTTTAGATTTCCTGCGAAAAGAAATTGACCCAGAACTATTGTGATAATAAGCCAAAGTGGTTTCTTCATCCTTACTCCTTAAAGCTGAGACTGATCATGTAATTTTAATAAAAAAAACTTCCTAGACATTTCCTATCGTTTCAATAGAAAATATCTTTGCATTTGCACTGCTGCAAGAATAAAATTTGCGTGCAACTACGGGGAATCGTTTGTGGTGACTCTACTATTGAAGATAGGCAATGACCAGTTTGAACCGTTTCTTTCTAAGCGACTAGATTCATTTTCTAGACTCTATAACATTTACAATGAAGTTTTTAATGGTTATCATTAATTGACAAATCAGCGAATCAACACCGTCCGTGTTTTTAAAATCAGTCCCTTGCTATTCAGCGAAACAAGATAGCAGCCACTACCTAATTTTATTCCATTTCGATCGCAGGTATCCCAATAAACGTGTCCTGAAGTGACCTCTGATGAGTTCAAGTGCAACTCACGGATAAGTTCACCACGTAAAGAATGGATTTGCATTGCAACCGGATCGCGAATGGAAGATGGCAATTGTATTTCGCAGCCAGTTGAAAGAGGATTCGGGAAGGCCCTAAGGACAATGCTTGCTTCGGAGGGATGAGGTGCAGATTCTTTTGTCACGGATCCCGAATTCAGGGAATCGAGCATCAGCGCACCGAAACCTTGTAGCATGGAATAGTCTGGCGGATAGGACCAAGTCGCATAGAGCAGTCCTCTGGCAGCCGGCTGAGCTAATAGAAGAGAGATCCACTTTGAAGTCCCTTTAAGATTGCCCGTGTCGTAATACCCGCACCCCATAACCGTATGTCCGCGTGAAGCGAACCGTTCCATGGAGCGACTCAAAAAAGTGCTGTCGGTTGCATTTTCGCATTCGCCCCACACGGTTATCTGCATATCCTTGGGAAGACTGTCCCAGGAGCCATTCAGATTACCACGAACCTTGTAGTAATGGTTACGGGCGTTCCAGGCAGTATCGAACATATCAGCCCATGTATAAACGGTGATGGCCGGATTAATGGCTTTGAGGCTTGCATACATTTTGTGAGCAGCGTGTCCTAGAATAGCCGAAGCATCGCGGCTTGTAGCACGGCAGGTGCCGCACGCTGCCATACACCGGATTTCGTCAATATAGAGAAAACATTTTCGGAACGGGTAAAGCGCGTGGAGTGAGTCCATCTGGAGTTTGAATTCTGCAAAAACCGGTTCGTGCGAGAGACAGAGCGCCTTGTAGCCGTGATAGTCGGCAGCACGGTGACAGGTCAACATGAGCGTGTCGTTTTCTTTTATTAAAGAACTTGGCGGAATAGTCAGCGTTGAGCAGACCGCGAGATTGGCAACTGTGGCATAATCGATCCCTTCGGTCATTATTACGCCATGCCGGTTCGACAACTTGACAGGAGTATCTTTACGTCGAACTATTCCTGAAAGGTCGGTGGAGCGTCGGATTGAAAGGTCGTCAAGGTAGAAGCGGCCATTACCAATTGCACCCCAAACGCCGATGTAGAAGCGTATGGTATCGTATTCGCCGGTGGTGAACTCCGTCCGGTAAGTGGCCCATTTCAGGTCTCCGGAATCTGCGTACGCCGACATTCGCTGGATTTCGTTACCGTAGTGTTTTCCCAATATGAGTGCGGATACAGGCATAGTAAAACCGTCACGCTTAACTTTGAAAGAAAGCCGATATTGACTGTTTGGCCGGAGTGCCACTTCCTGACAAAGCCTGGCCATTCCATTGTTTGCGCTTAAATTCTCAAACCGGATGCAGGCTGAATTTCCGACGCCATCGTTGCTGTCTGAGAAAGAGACAATTCCAGGTTTGTCCGAAAACAGGTAACTAGTGAACGAGTTTCCTGTAAAGAGCTCAAGGTCGCCGTTACGGAGGCGGTCGATATTGTCTGGCAGTATTGACAATTTGCCGTCTATAGCCAATAGTGGCAGAGAATCAATTGGGTCAGCTTCGGCAAAGTCACGGTTAAATAGGAGGCCTGCACTGTTTAGAGGGAAAACTTCGGGAATTATTTCAAGACCAAGACTTTCCGCATAATGTGTAAAATTCTTGAAGCGTGTTTTTGCTGCACTGTTCCAGGATTTAAAGAAATAGTGGATAGGTAATTCAACGCCGTTGAAACCAGACTGCGCTGCCGATGCCGCTAGCCGGCAGGCCTCTCGATAACCAGAATCACTCTGGCTCCAATAACTTCCATTGATCGCGTATAGGTTACGATACCAACGTTGACTTAACGCCGTGTCTGGTGTCGCAAATACGGTTGTTATCAAAAACAAAGCAAACAGTATTGAGCGCAAAAGTTTGACTCCTCACTATTAAATAACTCAACTTACTTCAACGATTTCCACACAAGTCAAAATATGTACCAGAATTTGACATATTTAAAAGTTCTCATAACAATTCAATTTGCTTCAATCAATACTATTGAAGCGATATAAAATACCAGGACCTTGACCTTCAACAGCTAATTTGTTCTGAGAGGTAAGCTTGAGAAAGTCTTTTCTTAAAGTATGTATTGACACTGGAATAAACTTGGTACATTCACGTATTGTTAAATAGCTCTTTGTTTTAGCATATTCAATTATTCTTTCATGCCGCACTCTTTCCGGGATCGCTGTCATTCTGATATTATTTGCCGCGTAGGAAAATACAGGTCTTTCATTAATCATCCCTGTTTTCTTTTGAATAACCATCGTAAGAAGCGTGTTGTATAATTCCCGCACATTTCCAGGCCAACTGTATGAAAGCAGCGCCTCAAGAACGAAAGTTTCTATGCCTTTAACATTCGTACCGCTGCGTTCATTAATTTGGGTGATAAAATAATCAACAAGTATTGGTATATCGTCTAATCGTTCTCTAAGTGGCGGAAGATGAAGATGGATAACCTTAAGTCTGAAAAAAAGATCTTCTCTGAATTCACCATTTTTTATCATGGTTTCCAAAGCGGCGTTTGTAGCAGCTATAACTCGTGTATTTATTTTTATGGATCGGTTACTGCCCAATGGAGTGATTGTACGATCCTCCAAAAACCCAAGAAGTTTAGCTTGTATGCTCTTGTCAATATTTCCAATTTCATCTAGGAAAAGCGTACCTCCTTCGGCCAGTTCAAAACGTCCCTTAAATGCTGTTAATGCTCCGGTAAAAGCTCCTTTTTCATGTCCAAAAAGTTCTGATTCAAGCAGGGTTTGAGGGAGCGATGCACAATCTATCTTCACAAAAGGTTTGTCGCGTCTGTTACTGCGCATATGGATAGCGCGTGCAAGAACTTCCTTTCCGCAACCGGTTGGACCATCGATTAATACAGAAGCTGGAAAATCTGCCATGCTTTCGATGGTTTCAATGGTTTTCAAGATACTCATGTTTCCACCAATAAAACCATAGTAGTTTTTTGATTTCAGCACTTCATTTATTTCGTAAAGTTTTGCTCGATCTTCTTCAATATTAGCAATTTCTGTGATATCATTAAAAAACATGGCCTCAACAATTTTGGGTGTTTTGCTACGCATTGGCCATTCGGTAAGCGATACATAAGACATATCGTAAATTCTGCCGGGAACAAGTTTCAATGACAATCTAAAAGGCTTTTGAATAGTATTATCATAGTTGAAATTTGAGCTGCAGGTTAAAATTTC
>JAEUSG010000584.1 GCA_016788315.1 Fibrobacterota bacterium
GTGATGTAAGAATAGAACCATAATTGCCTACAGCAACAAACTGATTATTTCCATGGCTTATTCCATGAAGTACTCCTGATGTTCCTGATGTTCTTGATGTCCAAGTCACTCCATCTAATGATGCTAGAATTGCACCACCTGTACCGACAGCAACATACTGATTATTTCCATAGGTTATTCCAAAAAAAAGATCCGTTGTTCCCGATGTTCTTGATGTCCAAGTCACTCCATTTGGTGATGTAAGAATAGAACCATAATTGCCTACAGCAACAAACTGATTATTTCCATAGGTTATTCCATAAAGATCGTTTCGTATTCCCGATACCCTTGATGCCCAAGTCACTCCATCCAGTGAAGTACGTATCGTACCCAGCTCACCGACAGCAACATACTGATTGTTTCCATAGGTTATTCCATAAAGCGAGTATCCAGTTCCCTGTACACGTTCTATAAAATTCCAATTAGAATCCTGTGCAGTTAAACCGCTATACGCAAAAAGAGTCAATGTCAGCGACACAAGAATACGATGAATCATCATCTTTAAAACTCCTTTTTGCGCAATTAGATACAACAGATTTAACAGACTATATATATACTATTGACAAGTAATAGTGCAAAATCAATCTACTTAATCAAATAAAAAAGCCCTCAGATATCTCTGAAGGCTTTTTAAAAATCGGGATGGTGAGGTTCGAACTCACGACCACCTGTACCCCATTCTTGTTCAAGCTGTTTTACGTCTTTTGTCATCTAGTTACATTATGTGCCATAACGTATCATTTTTCAGAGACTTACAACTCATGTTGAAGAGATGGCTTTGACATTGAGAAACATTTAATAACAACCATTATCATCAAAACATGGACACTTTGATGGACACTTCCTTAGTTTCGATTGTATATTTTCGCATAAACAGGATAATTCCATAGAAATGCATTGGTTAGGGCAAACTAATCAGTTTCATGAATTTCAACACACAATGAGGAAAATCCTTGTATCCATACTAACAAGATCTTTCTTCATACAAATCATAGTGTTGTTGTTGTATTAAGAGCGAATAATTATATTGAAAAGTAGATGACCGACTACAAACTCTATAAAACCGTTTTTCGATTAGATTTCGCTCCTTGTTTTGCTCTTGGGCACAAACTAGGCGAACAATTAGATTTTTTATCTGAGAAAACATCATGTCCACCATATACTCAGCAAAAACGTTTTCCTGATTTTTTAAATAACCAAATACAGTTGTTCGCATCTACCGAACTAAATAATGAGCTCAAAGATCAGTTTAACATTTCATTCAACATCCAAAACATAAATGGTGAGCAACACTATAGAGGAGGACGCTCGGTATCAAGCGCCGTCTCAAGTGAACTTTTTTCATTGACTGACTCTCTATTAGATAATCTTCACGAAAAATGTCCAACCTTTTTTACCAGAATTGGCATAAGGTTTTTTGTACTTTTATCAGGCGATCCCTACTCTTTTGCAAAACTACATAACCTATTTCGAGATTCAAATAAATTTATTGACAAAGCAACTTCTAGCACATTCGATGTTCCAATGGACGTTGCTCTAACTTGGGAGGCAAAGAACAAAAAAGAAGACCACGTGCGCTTGGTATGTGGTCCATATTCCAAGTCGGAGTACAGGAAATTTTTCCTAATAGAACCACCTATTGAGGATGGATTGCTCTTAGATGTTGATATTTGGCAATCGAACATCTCTTTACCAGGGTTTAAGATTACTGAACAGTGTCGTAGATTTCAAAAATTAGCGCACGATGTTTGTACAAATCTAGATCTCAGCACTAAAAAGGAGCTATCTATATGATGTACGAAACTGCATCATTGCCTGCGAATCAACCTTACACAAGTATTGACGAATCACCCAAAAGTTCAATAATTAGGGATTATTGGGATATGAACTGTAATACAGCTTCTGTTTTTCGAACCGAAAGAACAACAGAAGTGTCGCCCAATGAGCCTAATAAGCATGAAATAATTATTACGCATAATAAGCCAGATCCTTCATTAGATTCAGTAACGGCAACTATTTTAGAAGTTGAGAATGATTATGTGAAAGTTGAGCTACCTGGTAACAACGTTGCAAAATTTCCAATAGAACTTTTTTCAAATTGTGGTGACCTAGATTACGGTAAAACCCTAAAATATGAGATTGCAGTAAACTATCTTGGATATCGATATCAAAAGTTATCATCAATGCCTGCAACAGGCTTAGAAATTGAAAAAGCCGATCTCATTAAGCGTATTGAAAATCTCTAGCCTCCATTTTAATGAA
>JAEUSG010000637.1 GCA_016788315.1 Fibrobacterota bacterium
GGTTCAATACACAAAAAGCTTTTTAATACGCCTGGATATGCATTCGCATAGCAGCGATAAATCACCGCTTCTGGAATCATTACGTATAACGGTCGGCTATCAGCAGAATATGTTTACCCAGCCTATGATTTTGCCCGGCAAGAATTCTCTCTGGCTCGAAGGCGCTTCGTTAGAAGGTGATAAGCTGACGGCTGAATGGAATTATACTGTGAAGGGTAAGGATGGAACGACCGCACTTCTCCTTTCCAAAGATGGTAAAGAGGAAAAGTCAATTGATTTGGGATTTGAAGAGCAGGGTGACATTATAATGAGGGGTGTTTCAATCAGGTGTGATTGATTAATCCTTTAGTGAAATGGCATCAGATAGGTTCACTATTCTAGGCACCGTATATGTAACTGGTTTGTTGGAAAGTCCAAGGCTGATTGTTTTCTCAATGTCCTTGATTTTGTAAACGTTTGGCACCAGGATATATACACCGCTTATTGAAGTGTTCGGGTCGTATCGAAAATCGCTGGTAGAATAATCGTACTGAAGTCTAGCTTCTGTTTGAGCAACGTTTGCAATTGATTTACGACGCTGTATCATGATTTCCTGATACTGTTTCTTCTGAGTTGCATCCATAAGATCTGTTGTTCTTAAGATGGTGTAGTTTTTATCAATAATGTCCCTTCCATAGGCGACAAAATGGTTTGTATAGTCGTAAAAATTATGGATAAAATAAACTTTTTCGTCTCCTTTATAATCCGGATGGGAAACATCTCTTTTTTCTTCAGGATGTAATAAATATCTATGCAATAAAAAATATGAATCTCCATCTGGGCGGGCATTGAGAATTTGTCTTATAATAACTGGTATGCCATTAGCAATAAGTACGGCTGCAGCATAGGCCTGACATCCTTCAAGTTTAAGGACCTTCAACCCTAAATCAACAGAGGTCGTACACAATTTCTCAAGAGAGAACAGCTTGTTTTCTTTTATTGATCTGATGTTCTCGGCGGGCAGTTTGAAGTGGGCAAGAGAAAGCTCACATATTTTCCATAAATAAAAAGTTCTGTTTGAGTCATTTAGATCGGTAACAATATCAACAGACATACTGTCGATAGTCGATTCTGTTGGAATACTGTCTTTGTGTATAGCTATAGATGGTATGCTTACGCTTTGATGTTGCTTGTTTACGCCAAACGAAAAAAAAGCAATGATTCCTGCAGCCATTACTGCACCGATTCCATATACTACATTCATCAGTTATCCTCAGCTGTTAGTTAACGTTTTATTGGTCATAAAAAGAACTGTAAATATACATTATGCAACTAATAATGCAATGAGGTTTGGTTGTGTAAAAGGTACTCTTAATGAATTCTTCCGGTATTTCATGACGTAAAAGAAAAAGCGCCCCCTCCCGTTACCGGTAGAGGGCACCTTTATTGTATAGGAAGGGATTTAGTATCTTACGCTTTTTGTGAAGCTTTTTCTTTTTTCTCTTTTGGTTCAGCTACTGCTTCAGTAACCTCTTTAGGACCGAAACCGAGTGACTTCTTTACCCCCATTTCAACTTCTAAGGCCATTTCAGGATGTTCAATCAGGAAGCGGACAGCATTATCGCGTCCCTGACCGATTCTTTCCTCGTTAAAGGAGAACCATGTTCCGCTCTTCTTTACAATGTTGAGATCGGCTGCGGTATCGAGAAGAGTTCCTTCGCGTGATATTCCTAGGCCGTACATAATATCGAATTCAGCTTCACGGAATGGAGGAGCAACCTTGTTTTTAACAACCTTTGCTCTTGTTCGTGACCCTTTAAGGACTTCACCATCCTTGATGGTTGAAACTCTGCGTATATCGATACGGACAGATGCGTAGAATTTAAGAGCGTTACCGCCGGTTGTGGTTTCAGGGTTGCCGAACATTACACCGATCTTCATTCGAATCTGGTTAATGAATATGACTACTGCATTGCTCTTTGAAATAATGCCTGTGAGTTTTCGTAAGGCCTGTGACATAAGGCGGGCCTGAAGACCCATATGTGAATCGCCCATGTCGCCCTCTATTTCGGCTGCCGGCACAAGTGCTGCAACGGAGTCTACGACTATAACATCGATAGCATTGCTGCGGACAAGTGTTTCTGCAATATTAAGAGCCTGTTCGCCGGTATCGGGCTGGGAAACAAGAAGGTTATCGGTATCAATACCTAGAGCCTTGGCATATTTTGCATCGAAGGCATGTTCAGCATCGATAAAGGCTGCAATGCCCCCTTTGCGCTGAGCTTCGGCAACTACATGCAGTGCAAGGGTTGTTTTACCGGAGGATTCAGGCCCGAAGATTTCGACTATGCGCCCTCTTGGCAACCCGCCGATTCCGAGAGCTACATCCAGATTTATAGCGCCGGTGGAAATGGCCTCTATCTCTTTAAGTGTGCTGTTTTCGTCGCCAAGACGCATGATAGCGCCTTTACCGTAATCTTTTTCGATTTGTCCGAGAGCCAGTTCTACTGCCCGTTCTTTTTCGCTAGCCATTTTGAAACTCCTTATGTTTAGTTATGGTTTTCGTTTCTACATGAGAAAGATAATGCAAACAGGCGACAAATTCTGTCGCATGAACAATTATTTTAAAGTTATTTGACTTGAACATATGTTCAGTATATAAAAAGAAGTAAAAGTCGGGGTCAAGTTTTTTATATTTAAGGCTCGATTTTGTTTAAGTAACATGCATCTACTATAGAAAGGATTTATAATGGCAAAGTTAGTCGGAAAAGCACTTGTCGCCCAAGGCGGCGGACCAACAGCGGTAATCAACCAGAGCCTTGTAGGCGTGGTTCTTGAAGCTCGCAAATTTCCAGAGATCACCCGCGTATATGGCGCAAAACATGGTGTTAAAGGTATTATCAACGAAGATTTTATTGATCTTACACAGGCAACAACAAATAATCTTGAGCAGGTTGCAATGACACCTTCATCAGCACTTGGCTCAACAAGAGATAAACCGGACGTTGAATATTGCAAAAAGATGTTCAAGATCATGCTTGCGCATGAAATCCGCTACTTCTTTTATATAGGTGGTAACGACAGTTCAGATACCTGCCGCATTGTTAATCAGGAGGCAAAAGCTATCGGTTATGAACTGCGCTGCATTCATGTTCCAAAAACTATTGATAATGACCTTGTAGGTACAGACCATTGCCCCGGATTCGGTTCTGCTGCAAAGTATGTTGCACAGGCATTCGCAGGCGTCAATCTTGATAACCGTGCACTCCCAGGTGTTTACATTGGTGTAGTTATGGGACGCCACGCCGGCTTCCTTACAGCCGCTGCCGCTATTGCGAAAAAATTCCCGGATGATGGTCCGCATCTCATCTACGTTCCTGAAAAGACTTTTGATCCGGACAAATTTGTTGCCGATGTTCAGAAAGTCTACGATCGCTATGGCCGCTGCATCATTGCAGTTTCTGAAGGCATTCAGGACAAAAACGGTACAGCAATGGTTACCTCTCTCAAGACCGGTCCGGTCGAGAAAGATGCTCACGGCAACGTTCAGCTTTCCGGAACAGGCGCTCTTGGAGATTTGCTTGCCGACCTTATCAAGGCAAAGACAAAAATCAAGCGCGTTCGTGCTGATACACTCGGATATCTTCAGCGCTCTTTCCTTGGCTGCGTTTCTGCAACTGATGCTTCAGAAGCACGTGAAGTAGGCGAAAAGGCTGTACAGTATGCGGTATGGCACTCAGTTGACGGTTCTGTAGCAATGAATAGAGTTGGCGATTATGCTATTGAGTACAGTCTTCAGAAGCTTGAAGATGTTGCTGCAAAAACAAAGCACATGCCTGATAATTTCATAAATGCAGAAGGAAATTATGTAACAGCTGAATTCCTCTCCTATGCACGGCCTCTTATTGGTGAAATGCCGGTTCAGGATCGTATTGTAGCTCCTGCTGTACATAAAATCAAAGGTGATTGATAAAAGTTCAAACTAAAAATAAATAGAACGGAGTAAAAATGGCAGACAAAATGGTTTCTTACAAAGAAATAGGCATTGTAAATACAAGGGAGATGTTTAAAAAAGCAATTTCCGGAAAGTTTGCAGTACCTGCATATAACTTCAATAATATGGAACAGCTTCAGGCAATCGTAAACGGCTGCGTTGAAAGCGATTCACCATTCATTCTTCAGGTGAGCGCAGGCGCACGTAAGTACGCAAATCAGGTTCTTTTGCGCTATATGGCTCAGGGTGCTGTTGAAATGATCCGCGCAACAGGAAGCAAACTCAATTTCGCCCTTCACCTTGACCACGGCGATACATTCGAGCTTTGCAAATCCTGCATTGATTCCGGCTTCAGCTCTGTTATGATTGACGGTTCACACCACTCATTCGATAAGAACATTGAACTCACAAAACAGGTAGTTGAATACGCTCACAAGCATGACGTAACTGTTGAAGGTGAGCTTGGAGTTCTTGCCGGTATTGAAGATGATGTT
The DNA here is from genome assembly GCA_016788315.1 of Fibrobacterota bacterium. GTDB lineage: Bacteria > Fibrobacterota > OXYB2-FULL-49-7 > OXYB2-FULL-49-7 > JAEUSG01 > JAEUSG01. Next base: position 4,468 of record JAEUSG010000637.1, read on the forward strand.
GTAGCTGCAAAGTCAGTTTACACTCAGCCTGAAGATGTAGAGAAGTTTGTTAAGGCAACAGGTGTTGATTCTCTTGCAATCTCTATCGGTACTTCACACGGTGCATATAAGTTCAAGGCAGCACAATGCACAAAGAATGCAGAAGGTGTTCTTGTTCCTCCTCCTCTTCGTTTTGATATTCTTGAAGAGATCGAGAAGAGAATTCCTGGTTTCCCAATTGTGCTTCACGGCGCCTCCTCTGTTGTTCCAAAGTATGTTGATATGATCAACAAATACGGCGGAAAGATGGATGATGCTGTTGGTATCCCTGCAAGCGAACTGCGTAAAGCAGCAGCTTCAGCGGTCTGCAAAATCAATATCGATTCCGATGGACGCCTTGCAATGACAGCGATGATCAGAAAAGTATTCGCAGAAAGTCCAAACGAGTTTGATCCACGCAAATACATCGGACCAGCACGCGATGAGCTGAAAGCTATGATCATCGACAAGAACAAAACTGTTCTTGGTTCAGCTGGAAAAGGTAAAGAGATTTTCGGTTAATTTATAATAAGCATGTTGTAAATAACTAGGGGATTCGCTTTTGCGAATCCCCTTTTTTGTTGTTTATGTAACAATCCCATTCACCCAGATAGGGCTCAATATTCTTCAAGTTCCTATGGTTGTTTCTGAGATAATTGTGTGTATATTAGGTTTGTTGACAGTAAGATATTTAGAAGAATGGTCGTGCTTTCACTCAGGTACTGGGACATCTATTGGCCCAATATTAAATAAAGTTGCTGTCAATGCTATATATGCAGATCCATCATTTCCAATGTGTAGTTTCGAGTAATCACATATTGTATTGTTTCCATTCAATCGGATGTAATAACTGGAATTTTCCCAACCCTTTGGCTCTAAAAGAGTTGTTGTGTCACCAGGCTGCAACGTATCAGGATGAATAACATTACTTTCTTTAGCGTTACTTAAAAGAATAGTGACATTTCCTTTGTTGATGATTTTAGCAATAGAGCTAATACTGTATGTTCTTATCCATCCAATCCCTGCCTCAGTAAAACTTGAATATACTGATGGAGAAAGCAAGTTTACCAACCTATCACCATCCATCAAAACAATATCCATAAATAATGCTTTCACATCAACATCAACTGTAACACTTGTTACGGTATCTTTTCCAGCGCTGTTTGTTGTGATTCCATTGATTGTGATATAAGCACTATTAGTATCCGGCTTCATCAAAGTTGTATATCCAACACCATTGAGAGCAACTCCATGGACAGCTGAAACACGTAATATTGTTGATATTGCTGTTTCACTATCAGGAGGCAACACTTCAAAGCTATTCGGACTAACCGTAAAAGCACTATTGTCTGTTGTCACAGTTAAGTTTCTTATCTTAGTGTTCCCAACGTTTCTAATAATAAAGTAAAAGTCTCTGCTTGCTTTGAGTTCTCCAAGGTAGAAGTGTACTGAATCCGAATATTTTTTTGAGCCAGAGGTTATTTTGCCAAGACCATCTGCCTGACTTATTGATATTCTGCCAGGAACAATTGAATTACTTTCTGTAATTGAGTCTGTTATCTTATCTGTGCATGATAATAAAAAAATAGACATGCATATTATTGATATTATTCTCTTTCTCATATACTTATCCTTTGTTTCATAATTATTTCAGAATCAGATAACTTCTCGGAGGAATGTTTACAACACCGCCGATAACGTTTTGCATTGAGACATAATTAGTATAACTGCCAACTGGTAAAGTAATTGAAGATGACGCGTTACCTCTGTTTATTGCGACAATAATTGAATCGCTCCCTCCAGTATCTTTAATGGAGTAACTCCATGTGTCAGTACTCACAGATAAAGTTCTTCTTTCGCCGGTAGCGATAAAAAGAAAATTTCTTCTTATCTGAGACAGCTTAGCAACTTTTTCACGTAAAGTAGATTGATGTGCAGATAGATTTGAAAAAGGCATCACCTTTGCGTTGTCGGGCGCAAGTCCACCGGCGAGACCTATTTCATCACCATAATATATTGCCGGCACCCCTTTACCGGTAAAAAGAACTGCAAATGCTACTGCCATTCTTTCATATGCTTCGCTATTGGTTGGTTGTGTAAATTGGCCAACCGGTTGAGAATTGTAGTGAAAATCACGATTGGAGATATTGATTGCACGAGAAGTGAAGTCATTTCCGAGACCTCTAAGTTTAAGACCGCTTAAACTATATATAGAATCCGACACATTTTGGTGAGATATGAAATCTGAAATAGAGATATCACCATAAAGAAAGGTACCGCAAAGTTGGTTTCTATAGAGGTAATCAAATGCACAATCGAATCCTGTTTTTGCGTTAAGAATTTGTTTTGCGGCATCAATATCTGTGATCATGGTTCTGGTTGATATCAGTGGCCGTGCCAGAGAACACGCTTTTGCCTGGAGTTGAGCCTCAATCTTAAATTGATTAAGCCACGTAAGCGAGGATGCTGAAAATTCATCAAGTCTTATTCCGTCAATACCATATTTCAACCATTTCAGCAGGTTAAAGGTTGTCATTTCTGTTACGGTATCAACTGACATGTTGAATGCAGGTAGGAATGAGGTAAACCAGCCGTCAGTAACACCAGATGGCAATGGAAGATCAATTCCATATATTTTCTTTGAGGTGAAAAATTCAGGGTTACTTGAATAAATTGGACTGCTAATATGCACCTGTCTTGCGCTGTAATCCATTATCAGACGCATATTGTTAGAATGCATTTCTGATATCAGATTGGCAAAGTCTGAGCTGGTTCCGAACGCTGCTGAAACTGAGGCTGATGTATCATAGAGAGGCCATTCACCTTTCCAGTCTGCGGTGATTACAGTTCCGGTTGTTTCTGAGCCGATAAAGTTTTTGCATGCAGATGATATGTTAAGTACAGTAATGCCTAGATTGTCAAAATAACCTTCCATGATCTTACTCAGTAAACCACCAATGTCGCCGCCTGTGAAATTGTTTGCTGCTGAAACACCGAAAATTGAAACATTGTTACTGATATCGCCATCGTTAAATCTGTCAATCGGTAGCATGTACCAGATGTCATTAAACCATGAGGAGTCAAGTTGTGGAACAGTTATATGTTCATTGAGAGTCAGTTTTATTTTGGCATTCAACGTTCCTGAGCCGAGGTCTTTTGATGGTTTAAAAGTGAACCATATTCTTGCACTATCGTGTGGTATAAGCCTCTTTTCACCCCAGATACTGTCAATGCTGAAGGTATCAGTTCCTACAGCAATTTTTAAAGTAACTGCTAGTGAATCGTGCTCTTTGTCTTTGCATGAAAATAGAACAGAACCCTTCCATGTTTTTGCTGAAGCAGTGTCTGCAACAACATTTTCAACGTTGAGCATTGTTATTGTCGGATTTTCAGCCAAGAGAGTTGATACAACAAATGCTGCAACTGTAAGAAAATTTCTTATATGCATCACGGATTATCTCATTAATAAAAGTTTATAATGTTTTACAGCACCATTTGCAGAGAATTTTGCGAGATATAATCCTGCAGGTTTTAAACCAGGCTTCCAGATAATTGCACCATTATGGTTTACAGATGACTGATTGAGACATTCAATCATTTTACCTGATGCATTATAAATTTTAAGGGTGAAGTCTTTGTTTGTGTTATTGCCAATGACTTCGAATTTGACTGCCGATGTAAAAGGGTTTGGGTGTATATTGAGACTTGCGATAGATGCTGTTGGAATGGACTCTCTTTTAGTCTGCCCGGATTCTGGAAGGATAAAAGAATCTGACCAGAGAGACACTTTTGCTGCGGTTGATATTGCTATGAGAAAAAGGATAATTTTAAGCATAAATAAATATACATTATGACAATAAAATATATGTCTAATTAGGATTTATACCAGAGATTATATTTAACCTTTATTAAATAAAAGGACATCCAATCATGAAAAGATCCTTTATCAATACGCTTCAGAAAGAGGCTCTATCACTCTTTGAACGATATCATATTAAACTCCCTGTTTGGGGTTACTGGTCACTTGAAGAGTGGAAGAAAGAAGCGGACTTTGCACGCAATGTAAAGAAGCGTCAAATAGGCTGGGACGTGACAGATTTCGGCAGTGGTAATTTTGAGAAGTGCGGTCTATTGCTGTTTTGTCTTCGAAATGGTATTCATGGCGTCTCAGGAACCAAATCATATGCAGAAAAGCTTATGATTGTCAGGGAACTTCAGGAAACCCCGCTCCACTTTCATCGAATGAAGGAGGAGGATATTATAAATAAGGGCGGCGGTGTATTGGTAATGGAGTCCTATAAATCAGATGATAAAGAGGGCTTAAGTCAGGAGCCCCTTACTATGTATGTAGATGAGTATCCAGTAAAGCTTAAGGCCGGTGAACCTCTTCGGCTTAATCCTGGGCAGAGCGTAACTGTTCCAAAATTTGTATACCACCGTTTCTATGGGGAACCTGGAAAAGGCACTGTACTCGCAGGTGAGGTTTCTCAGGTTAATGACGATGAAACAGATAATCGGTTTTATGTTGCACCGGGTCGTTTTCCGGCAATAGAAAATGATGAGCCGATATTTAAGCCTCTATGGACGGAGGTTATATAAATGGCCGGCATAGCATGTGCAGGTAACTGGATAATTGACAGAATAAAGACTGTTGATCGTTATCCGGCAAAGGGAGAGTTGGCTAATATACTTACCGAAGAAATTGGACCCGGCGGATCTCCTTTTAACATCCTTGGCTGTTTTGCAAAAATGAAAGTTGGTTTTCCGCTTCTTGGTTTCGGCTGCATAGGTACTGACGCGACTGCTGATCAGATTTTTGAAATATGTGAAAAATATGGGATACCGAGTGATAATCTAATTCAGCTTTCGGATAAACCGACAAGTTTCACAGATGTAATGAGTGTTCACGGCAGCGGAGAACGCACCTTTTTTCATGCCAGGGGAGCGAACAGCGGTTTCAACAACACGCATGTTAATATTGATTTAATGAAGAAGCAGGGCATTAAGCTTTTTCATCTCGGATATCTGCTTCTTCTTGATTCACTTGATGCAGCTGATGCATCGTTTGGTACTGTCGGAGCGCGACTACTGTCAAATGTGAGAGCGGCTGGAATTGAGACCTCACTTGATCTTGTTACTGAACAGAGTGAAAAATTCTCTACTGTTCACCATGCACTGCCGCATGTTGATTATTTAATAATTAATGAGCTGGAAACAGAACGAATAAGCGGAATGGAACTTCGAAATAAAGAGGGAAAACTGCTTACCGAAAAACTGCCCCAAGCCTGCAAAGTAATTTTTGGTTTAGGCGTGAATAAAGCAGTTGTAATTCATGCACCTGAAGGTGTTTTATGGGCGGATCGTGAAGGCAGCGACACATTTGTAAACTCGCTTAATATTCCAAAAGAGCATTTTGTCGGAACTACCGGAGCAGGTGATGCTTGTTGTACAGGTATTCTCCTCGGAATTCACGAAAAGTGGCCGATAGAAGATACCTTGCGTTTTTCAACCGGAACAGCAGCGGCTTGTATTGGTGCAAAGAATACCGTTGATGGTATGCGTACTGTTGAAAGTGTTCGAAAGCTTTGTCGGGATTGGATAAAAAAGTAGTTTCATGACATTATTGGGTCGATATTCGTGGTAAAGATCACGTTATTGCATCCAATAATGTGGTAAAGATCACGAAAATCGACCGAATAGTTTGACAACAGCATTGGTTTTATCTATGTTTATAGCATGAAAAGGCTTATATATCAAAGACTTATAGAGTGGAAAATAAAAAGTAACAGGAAACCACTCATTCTTGAAGGTGCAAGACAGACTGGTAAGACCTATATTCTTAAGGAATTTGGGAAAAAAGAATTTAAAAAACTCATATATTGTAACTTTGAACAAGATCCGAATCTAAAGACTTTTTTCGAATCAAGTCTTACACCAAAAAAAATAATTGAATCATTGTCTATCTATTTTGATGCTGACATTAAGCCAGATGAAGCCCTGATCTTTTTTGACGAGATACAGGAATCAAATCTAGCCTTGAATTCGTTAAAATATTTTTGTGAAGATGCACCTGAATATGCTGTAGTTGCAGCAGGTTCACTTCTTGGTGTTAAGATGTCCGTTCCAAAATCTTTTCCAGTCGGAAAAGTTGAATTGATGCAGTTGTATCCCATGAACTTTTCAGAATTTCTTCAAGCATATGGTAAAGAACGATATCTTAATATGCTAGGTAATACTGACAGTGTAGAACCATTTCCGGAGTTGCTTCACAACGAATTATGTGATATTCTCAGGAAGTATTATTTTGTTGGTGGTATGCCGGAAGCGGTTTCAGAATTTCTCTTGTCAGGTTCTTACGATAAAGTTAGAGCCATACAAGAGAATATATTGAGATCATATGAGCTTGATTTTGCTAAACATGCAAACTCTTCAGACGTCCCAAAAATATCAATAATTTGGGATTCGATTCCTCTTTTCCTTTCAAGAGAAAATAAGAGGTTTACTTTTTCAGCTATTTCAAAAAGTGCACGAGCCCGGGAGTATGAAACTGCAATTATGTGGTTGGTAGACGCAGGACTTATTCATAAAGTAACAGGAATAGAGCACTTGGAACAGCCTTTGACTGCATTTCCGGAAGAAAGTGCGTTTAAAATATATGTACTGGATGTAGGTTTACTTGGCGCACTTGCACGGTTGAAGCCTGAAATACTTGTTAATGGAAACGAGTTATTCACAACTTTTAACGGCGCATTTGTAGAGAATTACGTTGTTCAGCAGCTCATATCAGCAGGAAACAAGAAGCTTTATTATTGGCGAAGCGAAAGCAGAAAGGCTGAAATTGATCTGCTGGTTGAACATGAAATGCTTATCCTGCCTCTTGAAATAAAAGCTGGAATAAACGCAAAAAGTAAAAGCCTTTCAGTATACAGTGATAAATATAAACCGAAACTGCTGTTAAGGACGACACTTCTAAATCTGAAATACAATGGAGATATTCTTAATGTGCCGCTTTATGCTATGAACTCTTTGAGGCATTACCTATCGTTGATTGGAACAAGTTCATCGTAACAAAAAGTTAAGAGTCAATCCTTTGTGCGAACATAATTAACATCTTTGCAATATGGGTGTAAAAATGGGTATGTTTAAGGGTAATGAATCTTAAACAAATTGTAATAACATTTTTGTTATTCATGCTGCTTGTTCCTGCTAACTTATTAGCAGTTGGTCAGGCAGCCTTGCCTACACTTGGACTTATCAATAATTCGAGATACGTAGCCCTTGGAGAAGCTGGAGGAGCAGTTTGCTACGATCAAGGGGCTATTCAATTAAATCCGGCGGGTTTATGGTTTATTAACAAAGACAATAAATCTACTGTGAACGGGCATTTTGATTTCGAGTATTTATTGCCAGAGTTTGGAATAAAAGGTCTGTATCACTCGTACTTTTCACTTTATGGAAATTATAAAAATCAATTTTCATTTGGAATATCTAACCAATACATCTCTTTTGGTGAAAGCGAGTGGATAAACGAATTAGGTAAACCATTAGGTACGTTTGAGTCATTTGATAATTTCCTAATTCTTTCATTGGCATCAGATCTTGAAATTAATAACTCACAACGAAAATCAAATTATTCTCTTGGTATAAATGTAAAATTCATATACTCTAAATTGTCTGATGTTCCTGTCGGCAATGAAAAGAGAAAGGGCGTTAGCTATTCACTTGCAGCAGACGTTGGTGTTTTGTATAGGGAGCCATTTTTAAATGTTTTTTCAGCAGGACTGACGTTACAAAATATGGGAGCTGATGTTGTGTATATAGATCAAAATCAGGCTGATCCATTACCATTCAACATTAAACTATCATTCGGTTCAACTTACGAAATTCCAAAACTTATCAAGTTTACCGCAGTTCTTGATCTAAATAAAGAACACGTAAAGCGAAGAGATGAAGAGTCTCTACCACCGGATTTATGTTTCAAGGCAATTATAACTTCATGGGATGAGCCTTTGAACAGAGAATTTGACGAAATAGTTAGATCGTACGGTTTGGAAATAGTAACGTTTGATATGTTTGCATTGCGTGCAGGTGGCATGGTAGATAAGGCAGGTTGGCGCTGGGAAAGAACATATGGTTGTGGATTTCAAATGAAGCATTTTGACATCTCAATTGCATCTCGAAAAAATCTCAATGACAGGGGAACCGCAAGATCATCTTCAACGACATATTCCATGGAATTGAAAGCTCCGTTCTAATGAAAAAAATAATACTAATAATTATTTCTTTGTCCGTTATATGTCACTCTTCACCTGATTTCTATCTTGGAATTCCAATCCAAACTATCACTTTGGATGGTAAATCCAAATATGACAATTTGTTCGCATTCACAATAGGAACATCGAAAACCGTTCGGATTTCGAAATATTTTAATGGCGTATATGATGGAGCATGTTTGTCAGCTCATATAGATTATTCAGCATGGTCTATACCGTTTTTTGGTGGACGTGGTGTTGGTTCTTCGTACAGTTCCGGTATCTCTGGATTATTCAATATTTCAAATTTTGTGGATGTTGGCGCAGGTATTGCAATACTAGGTCTCGTAGATCATAATCAAAAGATTTTAGCATATTCAAGCAAGTTTAGCAGTGGATACACATTGTCTGCGAACTTTCATGGCAAAGAATCGAAGGCTGGTCTAAATTTTCGCTTCCTGATTTCTGAACTATACAATAAAGAATTGTATACAAATTTCTCAGTAGCTCTTGTGTTATATGTTGACAATATGAGTAAGCAACACAAGCCAGTTAAGAATTAGTTGTTTCTAAGATTTCTATATTCTCTCGGACTTATTCCTAGCACTCTCGTAAACTGTCGCGTAAAGTAATTACTGTCATTAAAGCCGCAGCGGAAAGCGATATCTGTAATAGAGCATTTCTCGTGGCGTAATATATGGGCCGCATTTCGGAGGCGTAGGCGAAGCAGATAGTCAACAGGGGTATGCCCAGTGGCTTTTCTGAATTCACGTAATAGCTGACCTTCTGATAGTTTTGAGATAGTCATAAGATCGGTCAACCGAATCTCTTCACTGAATCTGTTTTCGATATGGCTGATGACATTCGAAATACCCATAAGGGTAACATGCTGCGGTTTAGCAGAACTAGCATATGCTCTGGATATAATCGCAATTAATTGCATGAACAGTGATGAGCTGACAAATTCAAAGCCGGAACGTTTCTGCGTAATCTCAACTTCAATATTATCAATAATAGAAGAGCATGTTGCCAGTTTGTCAGGTGAGAGCCTGAGAATACTTCTGAAATTGTGCTCTTTACGGTATCGTGGTTCAAGTGCAAAAAAAGCGTTATATCCGGGAAGCTTTCTTGCCTCATTCCATGGCAGGTTTAGTTTATCGGGAATAAAAAGTACATTAACAAGTTCAAAACCGACAGATTCTCTATATCCGTGCGCTTCGTCAACTACAAAACAATCACCGGCCATGATGGGATAGGAATCATTTCCGCTGAAGTGTACAGCCTGTCCAGCCATTATGATTACAAGTTCCTTAAAACTATGTGTATGCAGCTTAACATCTGTCTGATGTTCCTGCCTATTGATGCACAGATCGTAGTTATTGAAAAGAGAAGAGGGTGCTATTTTAAGTTTTTTCATAATAATCCAATGAAGATATAATGCTAATAATATACGGAATAATTAAGGTATGTGTGAGATAAATGTGATATCTTAATGTAGGTAAAGTGCAGGAATAACTAAAATGGAGCGTAAAATGGACAATAAATTTGAAAGCATTGTAAGGAACCCTGGATCAGAATATCGCGGTAAGCCTTTTTGGGCGTGGAATGGAAAGCTTGAACCTGAAGAGCTCCGTCGACAGATTCGTTTGATGAAGGATATGGGGCTTGGCGGTTTCTTTATGCATTCACGGGTTGGCCTGGATACGGAATATTTGTCAGAAGAATGGTTCCGAAATGTAGACGCCTGTATCGATGAGGCTGAAAAACAGGATATGGAGGCATGGCTTTACGATGAGGATCGCTGGCCATCAGGAGCAGCTGGAGGTCTTGTTACAAAAAATATAAAGTATAGGATGCGTCGATTAACGGTGCGCGAATATACAGACACAAAAAAGTTTAAGTGGGAAGCTGATACTCTTGCAGTATTTCATATTGCTCTGAATGATAGTAAAGCCAAAATAATCAGCAGGATCAAAAAAGGGTCTAAGTTGCCGGCAGTTTTGAATGGTGAACTGATAATAGCTTTTGTAAAAACCATTGAGAAAGAAAAAGATTGGTATAACGGTGCAACCTATCTTGATACCATGAATCCTGAAGCAGTGAAGGAATTCATCAAGGTTACTCACGAAAGATATAAAAAGCGTTATGGTAAGAAGTTCAGCAAGTCAATTCCCGGAATCTTTACAGATGAACCGCATCATGGTGGTATGATGGATCTGGATTCAGATAATAATCCTACACTTGTTTGGACAGATAAGCTGCCTGAAGTTTTTAAAAAGCGCTACGGGTATGATATTCTGGACCATCTAGTTGAGATCGTTTACGACATAGCAGGTGAAGAGTCGAAAAAGGCGCGTCATGATTATCACGACTGCAAGACTTATATGTTTATTAATTCCTTTGCAAAACAGGTTGGTGAATGGTGTAAAAAAAATAACATAAAATTCACAGGACATGTTTTAGAAGAGGATAAGCCATCTAAGCAGACTAGAATTGTCGGAAATGCTATGCGGTTTTATGAATATATGCAGGCGCCTGGAATTGACCTTTTAACAGAGCGGTGGAGAGTTTACGATACTGCAAAACAGTGTTCATCTGTTGCCCGTCAGTTTGGCGCAAAGTGGCGTCTAACAGAAACATATGGATGCACCGGATGGGATTTTTCATTTGCCGGACACAAAGCTCTTGGCGATTGGCAGTCTGCGCTTGGTATTAACCTGCGCTGCCAGCATCTTTCATGGTATACTATGCTGGGCGAGGCAAAGAGAGATTATCCTGCCAGTATTTTTTATCAGTCGCCATGGTGGGATTCTTATAAGAAGGTTGAGGATTATTTTGCACGAATCGGTGCAGTGATGACAAAAGGTGAAGAGATAAGAGATCTGCTGGTAATTCATCCTGTCGAGAGCGCCTGGCTTACCTGCAGAAAAGGGTGGGAAAAGGCTGAGGACACGATTTTTATTGATAACAGTCTGGTTGAGTTACGGGATACACTTCTTACCGCGCATCTCGATTTTGATTATGGAGATGAGGAAATAATGTCGCGTCATGCGAAGGTCGCTAAAGGTAAAGATGGCGCCATATTAACGATCAATAAGGGCAAATACCGTGCGGTGGTCGTGCCTCCTATGTACACAATCAGAAAGAGTACGCTGAAACTTCTGACAGCCTTTAAAGCTGCTGGCGGAAAGGTAATCTTTGCGGGAAAAGTACCTACGCTGGTTGACGGCGTAAAATCTGATGCAGCGCAGAAATTGGCAGAGTCGGCAATAATAACAGAAGCATCAGGATCTACTTTGGCCGCAGCGTCGGAGTCTACTCGAAGAATTAAAATTGCTGATGCAGAAGGCAATGAGATTGTTTCTGTTATCTATCTGTTAAGAGAGGATAAAGAGCAGTATTATCTGTTTGTATGCAATACTTCAAATTCAAAAAAGCAGATGTATTCAGACACAATGCAGGAGGACAGAGTCTGCGACAGACGCGAGGAATTCAAGAACGTAATAATCTCTGGTTTTGCCGATTGTGCAGGTTCCCCAATAGAAGTTAATGTTGAGAACGGTAAGTTCTATGCGGCAGAAGCGGCTAAAGTATCTGGCGTATGGAATATCAATACCTCCCTTCCGGTAATTGGAAGCAGAACATTTATTATACCTAAAAAGAAAGAGACAAAATCTTTTTCAAAGCAGCCTGTATATAAAACAGTCAGATCAATACCTTTAAATGAAAATAACTGGCAGGTCAGATTATCTGAGTGCAACAATCTTGTTTTAGACAGATCGGCATTTAAGATTGGTAAAACTGAATACAAAGCAGAAGATATTTTAAAGATAGACAAAGAGGTAAGAAAAGCTCTTGGGCTCAGTTCTCGCGGTGGCAGCATGATGCAGCCCTGGGCTAAGGAGAAGGTTGATAATCCAAAAAGTGTGCCGGTAGAACTAACCTATTCCTTCAATGCAGAGTATGTACCGGACGGCGACATCTATCTGGCGGTTGAATGCCCTGAAAAATTTGACATTTCTGTTAATGGAACGTGTCTTAATACAGACATGCGTTCAGGTTGGTGGGTAGACCGTTCTCTTGAAAAAATTCCTATTGATCCTTCTCTTATCCGCCGCGGAGAGAACTCAATTGTAATGACAATTGATTATGATCAGAACTATTCAGGCCTTGAGATTGTCTATTTGCTTGGCCGTTTCGGTACAACGGTTGATGGTTTGAAACTTAGTTTAACTGAACCGGTTTCATCCCTTAAAATCGGCGACTGGTGTAATCAAGGACTGGCATTTTATTCAGGTTCTGTTTCATATATTACAAGTGCAGTTAAGCCTAACGATAAGGAGAGGGTATACTTGGCTGTTCCTGAATATAATGGTGTTGCGCTTAAGATTCATGTAAATGGAAAATCTGCAGGAATCATTGCCTGGCAGCCTGACGAAGCGGATATTACAGATTATATGCATGAAGGTAAGAATGAAATACTTATAGAGGTTTTGGGGCATCGACGCAATTCTCACGGACCTCATCACCATCAGGAAAAGTGGCCTCGCTGGACTGGTCCTGCTCAGTATCAGAGTACGGAATTATGGTTTGAAGGCTATAATTTGGTACCGTGCGGCTTGAATAAAAATCCGGAACTCTTTATTAAAAAGGAAATGTAATGAAAATGTCTTCAGAAAAAACATGCTGTCCGATTGAATTGCTTTGTGAATTCCGCCAAAACCCTATTCATATTGACGAAAAACATCCGCGACTTTCGTGGAAAATAAAAGATCCCAGAAATAATGCAAAGCAGACCGCTTATCAGATTGCAGCAGCAACCTCCCTCTCTGCATTAAAATACAATCCGGATCTCTGGGATACTGGTAAAATAAAGAGCAGCGACAGTTTTGATATTGAATATGCGGGTAAACCTCTTGCTTCAAGGATGACAGTATACTGGAAAGTTAAGGTTTGGGATCTTAATGGAGCGGAAAGCGTATGGAGTGAAACAGCAAAATTTGAAACAGCATTTTTAAAGACATCAGATTGGAAGGCAGAATGGATTGGACTCAAGCAGAAAGAAAATGAACCGCTTCCATGTTTCAAACGGGAATTCACTTTAAAGGATAACCCGGTAAAGGCGAAACTTTACATAACAGCCCAGGGACTTTTTGAAGCTTCTCTTAACGGCAGACGTGTCGGCGAAGATTATTTTACGCCTGGTTGGACCGACTATAATAAGCGGATTCATTACATGGTTTATGATGTAACAGATTTACTTTATGCAGGAAAAAATGCGGCCGATGTTATGCTCGGTAACGGCTGGTTTTCAGGACGGCTTGGCTGGGCTAAACAACGTAATTGTTACGGAAAACAACTTTCACTTCTTTGTCAATTGGAAGTTACATATAAAGATAATTCTACCGAGACTATTGTGAGTGACAGCTCCTGGAAGGGATGCAGCGGCCCGCTTATTGAGTCTGATTTCTACGATGGTGAAAGTTATGACGCCAACCGTGAGATTGGAAAAGGGACAAAGTGGAAACAGGTTTCTGTTTTTCCGCCACCTAAGGCCATAATTATGGCCAAACCCAATATTGGAGTTCAGAGGCAGGAAGAACTTACCGCTGTTAAGATAACAGAACCTGCAAAAGGGGTTTATATTTTCGATCTGGATCAGAACATGGTCGGTTGGGCAAGGCTACGTATACGCGGCAATCGTAAAAATGATAAAATTACAATCCGTTTCGGCGAAATGCTTAATGCAGATGGTACGCTTTACACAATTAATATGCGTAGTGCGAAAGTGACGGACACTTACATATGCAGAAGCTCAGAAGAAACTGTATGGGAACCTAAATTTACATTTCACGGTTTCAGATATATTGAGATATCAGGGTTACGCAAAAAACCTGGTAAAGGGGATGTTACCGGAGTCGTTCTGCACTCAGGAATGCCATCTACAGGAAAATTTGAATGCTCTGATCCTGCTGTTAACAGGCTTCAGCAGAATATTTTATGGGGTCAAAAGGGTAATTTCCTGGAAGCACCTACAGATTGTCCGCAGCGCGACGAAAGACTTGGCTGGACTGGTGATGCTCAGGTTTTTGCCAGAACAGCTTGCTTTAACAGAGATGTAGCATCCTTTTTTGAGAAATGGGGAAGTGATATTGATGATGCACGCTTTCCGGATGGCGCCATTCCTCATGTTGTACCGGATGTGCTTCGTAAGAAAGATGGAACACAGGATCCTAATGCAGGCGCTGCTGCATGGGCTGATGCCGCGGTTATCTGTCCATGGACAGTATATCTGTGCTATGCTGATAAACGCATTCTGGAACGAAGCTATGAAACCATGAAAGGTTTTGTAGAGTGGCGGGTAAAAACTTCGAAGAATTTCATTCACTCTAGAGCCTGCTTCGGTGACTGGCTGGCAATCGACATGGAGGGGAGTGAATGCGGAAGGACACCTACTCCGAGGGATCTTATTGCAACGGCCTATTTTGCCAGAACAGCAGAGATTGTTGCAAAGGCAGCCGAAATTATCGGCAAATCTGCAGATGCTAAACGGTTTACAAGCTTGCATAATAAAATCCGCGAAGCATTTAACAGAGAATTTGTAGCGCCATCTGGTTTGCTTGTCGGAGATACGCAAACAAGTTATCTGCTGGCACTGGGCTTCAATTTACTTTCAGGAAGGGCTAAAGAGCGTGCTGTTGAGCGTTTGGTCAGCAATCTTGAAAAACGTAATTGGCATTTATCAACAGGATTTGTAGGTACACCTCTGCTGGCGCCTGTGCTGAGTGCAGTTGGACGTTCTGACATAAGCTACAAATTGCTTCTGCAGAACACTTATCCAAGCTGGTTGTACACTGTTGCAAATGGTGCAACTACAATGTGGGAGAGATGGAATAGCTGGACAAAGGAGAAGGGTTTTGGTGATGCGTCAATGAACTCATTCAACCATTATGCATACGGAGCTATAGGCGAGTGGATGTATGCCACAGTGGCGGGTCTCGATCTGGATCCTGAAATTCCAGGATATAAACACTTATTACTCCATCCAACTCCAGGAGAGGGTTTAACACACGCTTTTGCCGAACTCAAAACCAGACATGGAACTGCGTTTAGCGGATGGAAAATTACCGGGAATAAAATCACCTATAAATTCACCATTCCGGCAAACACTTATGCAACAATTCTCCTTCCAGGTGAAAAAGCAATTGAGAGAGGCGCTGGGGAGTACACTTTTACAAAGAGTTTTAATAGAAGGTAATTTGCCCAAAGAAATAAGGTATTTTCCATGGTAACATGGAGACAGTCAGAGGAATAATTCTTGGCGTTTCGCGCTTTTCCGAAAGCAGCGCCGTTGTTTCTATCTTTGCTGAAAAGCATGGCAGGCTTACCGGGCTTGCCAAAGGTGCTTACCGGCGCGGATCACCATATGCAGGTGCTTTAGAATTGTTTGCATTTTGCGAATTTACAGTTTCTATCCGTAAAAACCGTGAAATGCAGACCCTTACCGGCTGCACCATTATTGATTATTTTGGAAATATCAGGGCAGATGCCGGTAAAATTGCTGCTGCAGAAACATCAATCGAACTTATCAGAACTACGCTCCATGAGGGAGAACCACTTCCAAATCTGTTCACACTTCTCAGAGCATTTTTAGAACGGCTGAACAAAAAGTGTGAGTATAGTAATGACTGGCTCATTAGAATGTGCTGGCTTTTTATTCTCCACTTTCTGAAAGTTATGGGCTTCGGGCCTGAATTCGGTGTATGTGTGCGCTGCGGTGAAAGTGAGCTTAAAGGACTTACAGCAGTTTCTCCGTCCTATGGCGGGGTACTCTGTTCCAGGTGCGGTGTCGGTGGTGATTCCGTGCGATGGATTCCGTCAGAGGTGCTTGAAAGAATAGCAAAACTATATTCATCAAAGGCAGAACAGTTGGCCAATTTCCCTGAAATTGAAAAAAAGTTAATGGATAACTTGATTACTGACTTGCTAAAAGTTCATTTTGAGAAAAACTTCAGACTGGAGAGTCTGGCAATGTTATATAGTTCGAACGGAGGATAACAATGGGACAGGTAGTAAGAGCTGTTTTTAAAGATGCAATGGCGATATATCACCTTATTAAGGAATATCCTGTTGAAGTACTTCCACGTTCACTTTCTGATATCACCACAAACATCGATCGTTTCTTTGTTTATAAAGAGGAAAAAGAGATAATCGGCGCTGTTGCATATAAAGTTCTACCCGAAGTAGGCAAAGAGGATGAACACATCATTGAAATTGTATCACTTTGCGTTAAGAAGGGTAATCACAAGCATGGTATAGGACGTGCGCTTGTGGAAACAGTGGTTATGCATCTTCAGCAGTTTCATCCTACAAAGATTATGCTGCTTACTTTTACACCTAAGTTTTTTGCCAAGCTGGGTTTTAAGAGGATATCAAAAAGAAATCTTTACAACAAGATCTACCTTGGATGTATAAACTGCACCAAGTATACTAACCCACTTACATGTCCCGAAGTGGCAATGGCGATGAAGTTATAACTACTACTTATCGATCAAACTGCTGTTTTTAAGCGCACAGAAGTCGGGACCGCACATTGTGCAGAACGCTTCGTCTTCGTCACGTTTTTCTGTGTGACCCTTTGCATAGAATTCACGTGCTCTTTCAGGATCGAGAGAAAGCTCAAACTGTTTTTTCCAGTTGAATTCATAGCGTGCCTTTGACATCGCGTCGTCGCGTTCACGCGCTTTCGGACGTTTTTTAGCAATATCAACAGCATGTGCCGCTATTTTGAAAGCAATAATTCCGTTGCGTACATCTTCTGCATCAGGTAAACCTAAGTGTTCGCGCGGTGTAACATAACAAAGCATTGAAGCGCCGTGAAAACCGGCCATAGTGGCGCCGATTGCTGCAGTAATGTGGTCGTAACCCGGAGCGATGTCAGTTACAATCGGACCGAGAACATAGAAAGGAGCACCGTGGCAGAGCTCTTCCTCTTTCTTCATGTTCATTTCAATCTGATCAAAAGGAACGTGGCCAGGCCCTTCAATCATTACCTGAACACCCTTATCCCATGCTTCAAGAGTGAGTTCGCCCAATACTTCAAGTTCAGAAAATTGTGCTTCGTCGGAAGCATCGAACTGAGATCCGGGACGGAGGCCGTCGCCGAGGGAAAGGGATACATCATATTTTCTGCAAATATCAAGAATGTCGTCAAATCTAGTATAAAACGGATTTTCTTTGCCGTGGTGCGCCATCCAGCGGGCAACAATTGAACCGCCGCGGCTGACGATTCTTGTGAGTCTTTTGCATGCAAGAGGCATGTGGCGCTTTAATAATCCGCAGTGGATGGTCATAAAATCAACGCCCTGTCTGGCCTGGTTTTCAATTACGTTTAAGATTACATCTTCAGACAGCAGCATAGGATCTCCGGCAATTGCCAGCGCTTCATATACCGGCACGGTTCCAAGTGGTATGGGTGAGTTAGTGAGAATTGCTTCACGGATCTGGCTGATCTGTCCGCCTGAGGAGAGATCCATTACGGCATCTGCGCCATATTTTACGCAGTTTGTAAGTTTACCAATCTCTTCGTCCAGGTTTGACAATAGAGCTGAATTTCCAATGTTGGCATTTATCTTGCAACGAACTTCTCTGCCAATAGCAATAGGTTTCAGGTTTTTATGCAGCGGGTTTGCTGTAATAAGGAGTCTACCTTTGACAATTTCATCACGTATCAACTCGGGAGAAAGAAATTCACTTTCAGCAACTGCCTTCATTTCAGTAGTAATGATCCCTTTTCTTGCAGATTCAAGCTGTGTCATAATAATTTAACCTTTCAATTTCTCACTTTTTAACAAAAGAGCGCAGAAGTTTCAGATCCTTCATATATGCCTCGTCACCGCCCGGAGTTTCAAGAATCTTAGGCACATTTTCAAATCGAGGATCGTTCATAAGCATTTTGAAAGCGTCGTTGCCGATAAGTCCGCTTCCAATGTTATCGTGTCTGTCTTTGTGTGATGATAATGGCTGCTTGCTGTCGTTTATATGAAAACATTTAATTCTATCCAAACCTATTATTTTGTCAAATTCGGCAAAAGAGCTTTTGTATGATTCGCTGTCTGCCAAAGAATAACCAGCACCGAACAGGTGGCATGTATCAACACATACCCCGAAGCGTGAAGGCTCTTTAACACTCGCAATTATATCACGGATATGTTCGAAGCGTGAACCGAGATTGGTTCCCTGACCCGCAGTTGTTTCGATTAAAAGCATCGGCCCTTTTTTACCACCGCTCTTTTCAATAGCTTCGTCAAGACTCTTTGATATAGTTGCTATTCCCTTGGCGTCTCCTTCACCCATGTGTGATCCGGGATGAAAAACGATACCGTCGAGTTTAAGCAGTTTAGCTCTTTCAATTTCATCGACAAATGCTGCTGTTGATTTGCTGCGCATTGCAGCGTCCGGAGAAGCCATGTTTATCAGATAGCTGTCGTGAGAGACAACAGATTTGATATCAGTTTTTGCAAGATTGTCTAGGTAGAGTTTAACCTCTTCCGGAGAAAGAGGCTTGGCTGTCCACTGCCGCTGATTTTTTGCAAAGATTTGAATTGCCGTACAGCCCAAATTAACACCGTTTTCCGGTGCGTAGTGGACTCCGCCTGCTGTGGATACATGAGCGCCTAAAAGCATAGTATCATAATATACACAATACCGTATCACTTTGATCAAAAATGAGGCATTTTTTAACGTACTTTGTGCAGTTTTGGTGCAATTCATCGAACTGTATCATTATTGAAACAAATCTTAAATATAAGGATTCTATGTTGTTACGCGATTTAAGCGGTTTTGGTGAAATTTTGGATCGTTTATTGCAATAACAATGGAAGGAGGTGAAAACTAATGAAATTTACAGCAAAATTAAAAAAACTACTGGCGGTGTTTCAGAATGAAATTGCAGGTCTCTTTTTCGTACCATTCGGAAACAGATGATTAAGCAATTTCCTTCAATAAACGGATATTTTCAGCAATTGTCCCTTTGCCGAACACGGCATTGCCAGCCACCATCACTTCGCCACCAGCGGAGTTGACCCGTTTTATCGTTTCCATATTTATTCCGCCATCAACTTCTATCTCGTACTTAAAACCGCCTCTTTCCTTTTCATCTCTGGCCCTCTCAATTTTGGAGAGCTGATTTTCCATGAATGATTGCGCGCCGAATCCGGGCTGAACTGTCATTATAAGCAGCAAATCAATGTGTTCCAGTGCGGGGAGCAGTGTATCAAAAGGGGTTGCTGGGTTAAGAGTAAGTCCTGCCTTTACATTAAGACTTTTGATAAGTTTGATTGTGCGGAGAATGTCAGGACAGGTCTCAATATGAACAGTAAGATAGTCAGAACCGGCTTCAGCAAAACGGGGAATATATTTTTCCGGATCTGTTATCATAAGATGTGTATCGAGCGGCTTTTTTGTAATCTTACGGAGTGACTTTACAACAAGCGGACCAATTGTAATATTGGGAACAAAATGGCCGTCCATTACGTCAACGTGTATATAATCAGCTCCGCCTTTGTCGGCGGCTTCAACATCGCTTCCAAGTTTTGAGAAATCTGCTGAAAGTATTGATGGTGCTATTTTAATCATTTTAGTTTCCTTATCAAGGATGTTGTACTATTGCAACTATTGTTATTTGCTTTTTATCAGGACCATAATACCAGAAAACTCTATACGCACCTGGAGTTTTGTTCTGCGCATATGATTCAAAGATTTTTTCATTTTTTGGTCCTTTAAGAGAAGAGAATTCGTGTGTTTGCAACGAGGGATGGCGCAGATTTGTTTCCATTAAACCAAGCGTTTTTTGGACTGCTTTAAGAACACTTTTTTTGGCAGGATTTGATTCTAAATCGGTAAGATCTGAATCCGCGCGCGGAGTGAAAAGAAGCTCAAATGTCATGGCTTACATGTTTAGAAAAGGAGCCACGTTTAATTGAACCCTTCTGTTCCAAACCCTGTTTAACCTTATTAAGAGATTCTTTATTTTTGTATAGCCATGCTTCGTGCGCTGGTATCTCTACCATAGGTTCTAGAATGATTTTGTCGTCTTTGCGGTAAGCTCGCACTGAGCTAACGTTGTCTATATCAAAAAGTCGTGAAAGACAGATTCTTTTTCTGGAATCAACAGCAAGCGTTAAGGTATGCATATTACCACCTTCCTTTGACTATAATATAGATAATTGTGGGATAAAATCAAAATGGGTATACCCATTATTTATAAATGGAACCCTTTTGTGTGTTTTTAACAAAATTGTGGTTGTGATGCACAGACTTGGAAAAGTGGAGCTAAGGGGAGTCGAACCCCTGACCTATTCATTGCGAACGAATCGCTCTACCAACTGAGCTATAGCCCCATATTGAGTCCTGTTACCAGTTCAAAAATAATTGTTGGTGTCCCGTTGTCGCAAGAAGTGACTAATGAATAAAGCCATACAAATTACATGAGCCAGCGTTTTCTCAATAGGCGATGGGTTAATAAAATGGCTAAGAGGCCAGTTATAAATAAAAAGGTCCAATTCTGGACATGATTTGATAAGCTACCCTGTTCCAGTAAAATTGATTTTATGGGATTGTAAAATCGATACGATGGGAAAAATGGTGCAACTGCGGATAGCCTTTCAGAAAAATCTGACAGTGCTGATGGTAGGAGATTAGGCAAGTAAAAAACGACACCTAATGTTCTGGCGGTTGCAGGGGTACGGCATAAAAATCCCAGAAGGATCCCATAAGAACTGAAGCAGAACGCGCCAGCTGCCATAAATGCGGCATAACTCAAAGTATTTCCAAAGTCAAATTTCCCAAGTAAATGAAGGAAAAGTACTGCAGTAAGGATCAAGAACATACCTAGAAATAGTTTTGCAATCAGCCACTCAATTTCACGCATAGGTGTTTGTAAAAGGGCGAATAGCAGTTGTTTTTCCTTTTCCTCAGCCACCTGCGCTGGTAGGATAATGAAGCCAATCAGCAAAACCAACATCAGTATCCATGTTGGTAATATTTGTTTTTGTATCCCCCCTACTTGGAGAGGCCTGATATCGGAAATCCAGCCCGGATTATTTCCTTCAGCTGCTTTCTGTAATGCTGCAAGGCGCTCCACAATTGAAAGTGCCTGCAAAGACTCTTTCTTTAATACCACAAGAATAAATCTGTTTTGCTCCTTTTTAGATCTTACAAGCAGCCCGTCAATTTTCTTTTCTT
Source organism: Fibrobacterota bacterium (assembly GCA_016788315.1). Taxonomy (GTDB): domain Bacteria; phylum Fibrobacterota; class OXYB2-FULL-49-7; order OXYB2-FULL-49-7; family JAEUSG01; genus JAEUSG01. The sequence goes on from JAEUSG010000637.1 coordinate 25,983, forward strand.
TCAGCCAACGTTCGCCTTCCTCTTCACTAGAAGCAAATGAAATGTTGAACATATTGTTGGCGGATTGGATGGTTTGTAGAATAGGGGAGGCAGCTGTTTGGTTTTGGATAAGAGCAATAGGAGTCTTCTTAAAATCAACGCCAACCGGGTCGACCAGCTTTAAGGAGAAGAAGACAAAAAAAGGGATAAAAAGAATTAAGAAAACAGTTTTGTTTTTATAAGCAACGGCCAGATCGTGAGTGGTTAAGATAAGTATGTTTCTTATACTCATTCGTATACCTTTTCATGGATTTCGGACTTAAAATACTGCTCCGTCGATCCGTCAAAAGTCAATCTGCCCTGATGCAGCACTAGAATTCTGGTGGCAAGAGTTTTTATCTCTTCAGGCCGGTGTGAGGTGAAAAGAATTGTCTTTCCTGAGGCATGGAAGACTTTCAACAGCCGGATCATTTCTTTTGTCATCTCAAAATCCAGCCCTGAAGTAGGTTCGTCAAAAAAAAGTACGACAGGGTCAGACAAAAGAGCACGTCCCAGACTTACTCTTTGACGTAGCCCTTTTGACAAAACGCGTATATTGGTTTTTCTGTAAGAAAGCAAATCAAATTCCTTTAAAATTTCCTCTACCCGATGAACAGGAATTTGGAAAAGACGGGCGAATATTTTAAGATTGTATTCAACGGAAAATGAATCGAACAGATTCGGTGTTTCCGGAACAAACCCCACTTTTCTCGCTACAATTAAACGATTTTCCAGGTTCACGCCGTCAACTAAAACCTGTCCACTGTCCGGGATGAGCCAATTGGCCAATATTTTAAGAAGTGTAGATTTTCCCGCTCCGTTATGTCCTATGACACCAATAAGCTCCCCTTTACCGACACTTAAACTGACGGGATAAAGCCCCCGATTTTCTGAATAGACTTTAGTAAGATTGTTAATTTCGATCTGCATGCGATAAGGCACTTATGTCCGTTGAACTAACCAGACAATCACAAACACCAACGCTACCGCAACTAAAATACTGATGATAGTTCCCATTTTACACATCCTATTATTAATGGTTATTTTTCAAAGACATTTTTGACCTGACCGGTCTTACGTTGAATCTTACCGATCACCTTTTCAACGGTCCCTTCAGCTACCAACTTTGGATTATTGCTTAGTTTCCCTATACTCTGCTTGATAATCCCTTTAACTTCATGACCCGCTCCTTCTACTTTGTCTCTAGTACTTGATTTCATGATAACACCTTTTGGTTTACGTTAAATAGTTTGTGATAAGCCTATATGCTTTTCATAAATAGCACGTCGCAATTTGCATGCCGGAAAAGTAAGGTATGTTTTCCTTAAGAGTTATGAAAAACAGATGTTGAAAGATTTTCATTTTCGAGAATTTGTTCCGCTTGGGTTACGAGGGAATAAACTTTGTTTATGTATAGGCACATTTCTTGCTCGTTTATGGATTATGCAAAGGAGGTAGTTTTATGGCGGTGAAGAATGGCACAGTGATAGAAACCTTTAGGGGTGCGATCTTTGATTCGATAAATGAGCCGTTATTGGTTTTAGATTCTGAATTATCTGTACTTACTGCGAATGAAAGCTTTTATGACCAATTTAAAGTTGTTACCGAAGAAACAGTTGGAAAATGTGTTTTTGACATTGGTAATGGCCAATGGAATATTCCTGATCTAAGAAGATTGTTAGAAAAAATGCTGCCGGAAAAATCAATTGTCAAAGATTTTGAAGTTATTCATGAATTTCCAACTTTAGGCAAACGCGTTATGTTGTTGAATGCGAGTGATATTCATAGCAATGAATTCATACCATTAGACTTGATTTTAATCGTATTTCAGGATGTTACCGATAAAAAAAATTGGACTAATTCTATTCTTGAGTTAAATAAGAAGTTGGAAGATTCAAATATGGAGCTTGAAAGATTTGGGCATGCGCTTTCTCATGATTTGCGTGGTCCATTAAGCGCAATGGTAGTGTTGTCGGAACTGATTTTAAATGATTATGGATCCGAATTAAGTGAAAACATGAAGGAAAGTATGATCAGATTAGACCAAAGTGCAAAAACAATGAATGATATGATTTCAGGTTTATCTGAACTTGCAGGGCTGTCACATTTGTCAATAATTCGCACTACTGTAAATCTTTCTGAAATCGCAGATAAAGTTATCATGCAGTTAAGAATGGGCCAACCCAATCGATCAGTCGATGTAATTATTCAACATGATATAATTGAAAATGTAGAACCTTCTATGCTCTTGATAGTCTTAACAAACCTTCTAAAGAATTCGTGGAAATTTACTCGTGATAGTTCCCCTGCTAAAATTGTGTTTGGCGTAAAAGAGATGAACGGCAGGAAAACATATTTTGTGAATGATAACGGTATTGGTTTTGATGTCAAGTCTTCCAAAAATTTATTCAATATGTTTCAAAGGCTCCCTTCAGGGAAAACTTTTGAAGGTACAGGAACTGGACTCGCAATAGCCAAAAGCATCATCAAGAAACACAGTGGTGATATATGGGCTGAAAGTGAAGAAGGTAAATGGACAACTATATACTTCACCATCAATCCTTAAGTAGTCTGACCGAGAAACCACAACTCTTATAGTTGCTATTCCAGGAAATATTATCTGCATTGTAGTAGAGGTTACGAGCGACTGCACCCGATTCATTATACTCCGTAGAGCTCCACCAGTTACCGCTGCCACCAAAGTCGAAGGCGCCATTAGTGCTGCGAGAACCGCCGGGAAGAGCTAAAAAACCGCTTCTGTTATTCATTGTCAAGTCATTGCCAATAGTCCCATCGGATAGTCCCGCTCTTGTAAACCAGTCCGTATTCGCCGAAAGGGATTTTGCTATCCTGTTACTGTCTGTTGTTCCATCCCAATTATAACCGTTAGTGATCAAGTAATTTTTTAAGATATCCCACTCAGCGTCTGTCGGCACATGCCAGCCCATTGGGGCAAGCTTTTTTGAATCTACAGCATACCAATTATAGAGCGCACCAAATTTCCTGATGCTATCCACATTGACCATGTTGTTGAAATAGCAGTAGCCTGGGGTAGTGAGGTTAACCCATGCAGTACTGTCACTTCCATATGAAATCGCTGTTCCATCATTAAATTTCTTTGCCCGTAAATTCTCCACCGTCCATATTTGAGTTCCGATCTTCACCGCTTGATAGATATTCCCATCAATGTCAGTCACGGTTCCCGCGCTCATGGTGTTACCTGTATAACCTAGATCTTTTACCGTAAGGTTAAACACTTTAGTATCGCTCGCTTTTCCTTTGGTTATTGTTGCGGTTAATGTGACTAAAGCATCTCCGGTACCAGAGTCTGCACGGCTAACAATACCTTGAATGTTGATTCGAATAGTATTGCTGGTAACCCAACTGATCCTGCTCCCATTCAATCCGCTGCCTGTCAAAACCACATTTCCTGTTACCGAACTTGCACTATCACCTGGTGCATAAGTTATAACAAGTTCGCTTTTATCCGCTGCAACATCCTGTGCATCAGGGGTTGGACCTACAGGATTGTTTATACAGTTTAACGAAATACAAAAGAATACTACAAGACCCGTCAATAATGATTTAGTATAGCGCATAAGACCTTTTCCTTTATTAAGTTTTAATAAGTATTGAAGCAACTAATGCGCCAAAGGATGGTTTTGTGATTTTAAGCAGATATACGATCAAATGTTAGGAAACGGTGCCTGAAAAAATTCTTGTTTCTAAGAAGAATATTCTCAAAATTGGTATTATTGCACTTTCTACTCTGTTTTATCTTTATTGCCGGCTGCAGAAGTATCTGCGGGAACAATTTTATACACCCGTTCACCAGGTTTTGCCATACCGTACTGCTCACGGGCGATTCTTTCAATCTCTTTGTTGTCTGTCTGAAGCCTTATAATCGCCTGCTTAAGAGTGTTCCGTTCTGCCTCAAGAGCCTGAATTTTACCGAGCAGCACCTTTTTCTCTTTATTGATCTTCATCATGTTGATTACACCATATGGTCCTGCAAAGACAAAAAGAAATGCTATCAGGAGACCTACAAGTATTGCGACGAAAATTATTCTCTTGCGTGATATACCTTGTTTGTCAACAAAGGCTTTTGCTATTCTTACAAAATAAAGTTCGCGGTTAGCCATTTGTGTCAGCCTGCCCTTGAAAAACACATGCCAGGATGACGGATTACTGCTCCCTTTATTTCAAGAGAGAGAAGAACAGGCATAAGCGTCTGGGCGTTTAATCCGCTGCGGTCTACCAGAGTGTCGATGTGCAACGGTGAATTATCTATAGATGTTAGCAGTTTCTGTTCATTCTCATCGAGCGGTATTTCGATTTGCAGCGGGACTTTAGCTCTCTTTTTTTCACGTTTCCACAACAGGAGCAAATCAGATGTTTGCAGAAGGGGGTGTGCCCCGTCCTGGATAAGTCTATTGGTGCCGATAGAGAGCGGTGAATCTATGGGGCCGGGTACGGAGAATATCTCCCGCCCCTGATCCAGAGCGGATTTTGCAGTTATCAGTGCTCCGCTCTTAGCGCCAGCTTCAATTACCGCAACAGCTCTTGACAATCCGCTTACTATGCGGTTTCGGCGTGGAAAATGCCATGGAACTGGAGAAGTGCCGAAAGGGAATTCCGAAATCAGCGCACCTCTTTCGATAATTTGAGGACGCAGAGTCCTGTTGTGTGCCGGATAATCATAATCGAGTCCGCAGCCGAGAACAGCAAGAGTTTTTCCTCCGGCGGAAGCGGCTGCCTCATGGGCAGCAGCATCTATTCCTGCAGCATATCCGCTTATTACAGTGACTTCGGAAGATACCAATTCAGATGCTGTTTGAGCTGCAATCTTTTTGCCATAAGCGGATGGTTTTCGTGTCCCGACAATCGCGACACCCGGCAGATCTGTCGAATTCGGCATAACTCCATGAACAAAAAGGACAGTTGGCGCATCGGAGAGTGATTTAAGGCATTCAGGATACTCACTGTCGCTTTGCAGTACTATTTTTGCGCCAAGTTTATTTGCAGAAGTAAGCTGTTTATCGGCGAAATTTTCAGGATTTACGCGTAAAATGGCCTCAATAGTCTGGCTGCTAACACCTTTGGATTTCAGCTCCTGTTCGCCGGCACTCCAGACCTCTTCGGGTGTGCTGAAACGGGAGAGCAGCTTCTGCAACGAAACAGGGCCTAAACTTTCGACAGCAGTGAATGCAATTAATGCGGTTCTGGAATTCATATCAGGCTGAAAATATACATTGCTGAAAGCTTAAGAGCCTGTATATCTTCAATTTACAGGTAAACATTATGTATTTTCTTGATGTGGTTGGGATTGGTACCTAATATCAACTTTTCTTTTGAGGTGATCAATGAGTGTTAAGCTTTCAACGGCATCTTTAACAGCACTTAACGGCTGCGATATAGCAAAAAGTCTAACCGGTCAGGTTCCAGAACCGGGCACAACCTGCTGGGTTTACAACATGGATGATTCCGGACGACTTCATAAAAAGTGTGAAAAGTGCCCCTATCTTCTTGAGATGCAGGCTCCCTGTAATGTAACCTTTTCTGACAAGGGCGGAATCGGCGTAATCACAATAACAGGCAACGTTTCCGAGACGGCACTACCAACACTTAAGAAGATCGCTGATTCTTCTGTTTCATCCGAAAAAGCGCTTGCTGTTGACTGTAGCGGTGTGACAGCGATGTGTTCTCCATCACTTGGACTTCTGCTTAGGCTTTACAAAGCAAGAAAAGAAAAGAGCTCTCCGTTTTTTCTTGTGGCACCCTCAACAGGTCTCCTGGAATTACTCCGTTCAACAATGCTTATTAAGGTTATGCCTGTTGTCCGTGATTTCACTGAGGTTGAAAACGCAATTAACAAACTCGCTGAAGACATTAAAACCGGCGAACTTCGCCGTAAGCAGGAAGAGGAAAAGAAAAAGCTTGAAGAGGCTGCCACCTTACGCTGCTGGGAATATTACAAGGGACAGCATCCTAAAAATGCTACTCCATGTGCAGTCTGCTATTACAAAGCTTCCAATTCAAAGAATCCGTGCTGGGTTATTATCGGAAATATCGACGGTGTTGAATTTGATTATGTCGATGAGGATTGTCTCGACTGTCAGTATTACCTGAAACTGAATCCGGATGCGGATGTCATCCAAATCTAGCGAAAGATATAGCAGCTTTTTCGATACAGTCGTTCCGCTGCTCCGGCGGGAGTTTCCCAAATGGAAAACCCCCATAGTAACGGAAATGGCACAGCGGGAAAAAAATCCCTTTAAAGTGCTTATATCAACCATTATAAGTCTGCGTACCAAAGATGAGGTTACCTCGCTTGCCTCAAAAAGGCTCTTTGCTATTGCGTCAACTCCTTCAGAAATGGTGAAGGTTTCCGAAAAGAAAATAGGAGAACTCATATATCCGGCCGGTTTTTATAAAACTAAGGCAGTAACGATAATTGATGTCTGCAGAAGGCTCGTAGATGAATTTGGTGGAATCGTACCGGATTCTCTGGATATTCTTCTTTCATTCAAAGGTGTAGGGAGGAAAACTGCAAACCTTGTATTAACTCAGGGATTTGGACTTCCGGGCATCTGTGTCGACACCCATGTTCACCGTATAACCAACCGTTTCGGCATAATAAAGACAAAGGATGCTGAAGAGACAGAGTTCCGCCTGCGTGAAATCCTTCCAGCCAAATACTGGATAGAATATAACGACCTTCTGGTTGCGTTCGGTCAGAATCACTGTAAGCCGATTTCCCCTATCTGCAGTACCTGTAAACTGAATAAAATTTGTGAAAAAAAAGGTGTTGAAACCTCGAGGTGACAATATGAAGGACATAAGAATCGGTAGCGGATATGATGTGCATCAATTGGTTGAGGGGCGGAAGCTCATTATGGGCGGTGTTGAAATTCCGTACGAAAAAGGGCTTTTAGGCCACAGTGATGCCGATGTTGTTCTGCATGCTATCGGCGATGCACTACTAGGCTCTCTTGCATTGGGCGATCTTGGGAAGCATTTCCCAGATACCGATGCCTCTTATAAGGGGGCAGACAGCAAAAAGCTGCTCGGACACATATACGCGCTTGTAAAATCTAAGGGATATGTGCTAGGTAATTTAGATGTCATGGTTATTGCACAGAAACCAAAACTGGCTCCATATATCGATGAAATGAGAAGAATTACAGCTTCCATATTAGAGACAGGTGAAGACAGAATCTCAATTAAGGCAACTACAACAGAAAAACTGGGATTTACCGGTAGAGGTGAGGGTATTGCAGCTCAAGCTTCTGTGCTGGTTTATTCAATTCAATAATTTATCTTTCTTTAGTATGAGTGAAAACAAGCCATATATAAGCACAGACCCTTCCGGAGACGATTCAGCAAAAGCGATTGATGCTGAAATTGTTAAAGTGCGCGAACATCTTAAAAAGGATAGCAGCAACGCCGATCTCTTTTTCAAACTTGGCACACTTTGTTTGAAGAGAGAACGTCATGCTGATGCAATTGAAGCTTTTGAAGATTGTATTCGAATCAGGCCAGAATATCCAGAAGTCAATTATCTTCTCGGTAATTCGTATATAAGTCATAAGCAGTTTGAAATTGCGGCACGGTACTTTATGAAATCGCTGCGGAGCAACCCCAACCATAAACCTTCGCTTTACAATATCGGCCTATGCTATGTTGAAACAGGAATGAAGGACAAAGCTATTCAGGCTTTCAGAAAGTTTCATGCTATTGAAGAAAGCATAGCCTGGAAAGAGGAGGCCCGTTTCCAGCTTTACAGACTAGGAGTGAATCCATAAAAGGTATTCTAAATTTGAGGGATGGGATATATGTCAGAAACAAATCTAAAAAAACTCGCATCAAAACTTGGTACAATAGCCGGCAGAAGCAGTCTTGAAAGCAAAGATCTTGAATCGTTGCGCGAAATCAAGGACGGTCTTGCTGCTATCATATCATCGTTGAAAGAGTGCGACTGCTGCGGTGCTGCCGTAACGGAAATAGCAAGACTGGAAATTGATGGAGTGCGGGCACTGGTATGCAGTTCATGCGGAATAAAAGCGTTGAAGAATAAGGAGCTTGTTCTAAAAAATGTTCGAAAAAAAGAGCATGCCAAAGTTTCCCACCCGCCTGTTTCGCATAAGGCTCCTGTAAAAACTGTAATAAAAAGTAAACCATTTAAAACAGAACCTCATCCTGACACAGCTTCAATGCATGTTCCAAAAACCAGGATTGTAGAAACACAGCCCTCTCTGTTCGGTGATACTGTTGTGAAATCTTCCAAAAGCGGTGATGACATGGATGCTATTGCTTCTGCGGCCTCTTCCAAAGTCATGACTGTTAAAAAGATCCACAGCATAGTTTCCGGAGTTGCATTTCCAATGAATCTTGACAGAACGTTAAGTTTTGTAAGAATGGAAGCGCAAAGCCAGCATCTGAATTTCAAAGAGGATGAGATTCGCCGGGTTGTAACAGCATTGAAGGCCAACGGATTAATAAGAATAAAAGATTCTTAAAAGAGGTCTCAAACGTGAAAATTGCATTCCTGCTGCCGCTGATTTTTTTATGCGCCTGCGGGATTAAGCAAAAAGAGCTAGGTGCAGTTTACCGTGGCGCACTTCAAATGGATGTCAAGGGGCTGGATCCCGCCCAAGCCGAAGACGTTTACTCATCTATTGCAATAAATCAGTCGTATGAAGCTCTCCTTCAATATCATTATCTGAAACGACCATATGAGCTGGAACCTCTTCTTGCAGACTCAATGCCCTATGTGTCGAAAGATGGTTTAGAGTATCGCTTTAAAATAAAACGGAGAGTGCGTTTTCAGGATGATCCCTGTTTTAAAGGTGTACCACGTTATTTATCCGCTCACGATTTTGTCTATTCTATCAAGAGGCTTGCTGACATAAAGGTAAAAAGCACAGGATGGTGGATATTTGATGGGAGGATCGCAGGACTTGATGATTTTCGTAAGAAAAGTATAGACTCAAAGAAGACGGATTACTCAATTAATGTTTCTGGACTTTTTGCAGCTGATAGCCATACTCTTGTTATAAAACTGAATGAACCGTTTGCCCAGCTTCCATATTTCTTCGCCATGACATATACTTCTGCAGTATCGCGTGAAGCCGTTGAATATTATGGAGAAGAATTTTTGAACCATCCGGTTGGCACGGGTCCTTTCAAATTGATTGAATGGCGTAGGCAAATGAGGTTGAAATATATTCGTAATCCTCTTTTCAGGGATGCATTCTACCCCACAGAGGGAGATGAAGGAGATGAAACAAAAGGACTCTTGTCCGATGCTGGGCTAAGAATTCCTTTCTTAGACACTCTAATACTCAACATATATAGTGAAAGTGAGCCGATGTGGCTTACATTTCAAAGATATGGACTTGAAAAAGCATGGATACCCAAAGACAATTTTGATAAAGTTGTCAGGCCCGGTTTCGAACTGAGTCCGGATCTGCAAGCTAAAGGTATCAGTATGAGCGTCTCACCATCTCTAGATGTAACATATTCACCAATAAATATGGAAGACTCTATTTGGGGTCGTAATGTTCATTTACGGAGAGCGATCAGTTATGCTAAGAATATTAAAAAAACTATTGAGCTTCTATACAATAATCGTGCAATTCCATCACATTCACCAATACCACCTGGTTTATTAGGATATGAGGATGATTTTATAAATCCTTATCAAAAATATGATACTACCGAAGCAAAAAAAGAAATGGTCAAGGCTGGGTATCCAGGTGGAAAGGGACTTCCAGAGCTGCATTATATCGAGACTAGTGATGTCCTGTCTCGACAATTTTCGGATAAATTTAATCAGGAAATGGCAGTAATTGGAATCAAAGTTAAGGTTGACGCAGTAACATGGCCAGAATTCAATAAAAGACTTAGAATGAAAAAATATCAGATTGCGGGGGCGGCTTGGGGTGCAGATTATCCAGATCCGGAAAATTTTCTGCAATTGCTTTATGGACCTAATGAAGCACCTGGAACCAATACTTCCAATTTTAAAAACAGAGAATATGATTCACTTTATTTACAGCTCGCTAGGGAAAATGACAATAAAAAGAGACTTGAAATCATTAAAAGAATGAAGGTGATTTTAACTACTGAATTACCTTGGATACCAGGAGTACATAGACTTATTATTGGACTTAAATATGACTGGGTCAAAAATTATAAATACAATGATCTTTCACAGGGTGAGTACAAATATATCAGGATTGATACAGCTCTCCGGAACAGCCGCATCAGGGAGACGTGGAAATGAAGAGATATGTATTGCGCAGAATTCTTCAGGGAATACCGATAATTTTCGGTGTTTCACTGATTACCTTTCTGCTCTTTAATGTCGTTGGCGGGGACCCGGTTTATCAATTGGTAGGAAAGGGAGCCTCGGCTCAGGAAGTTGAAGCATTAAGACATGAACTTGGACTTGATAGACCGCTTCCGGCCCAATATCTCCACTATTTAAAGCAGATTATCACCTTTGACTTCGGCCGCTCATATGCAACGCGTCAGAAAATCTCTGAGATGATTCTGGACGGCATCTGGCCCTCTCTCTCTTTAGCAATACCTTCATTTGTTTTCGGATCGCTAATCGCCATTGCCGTTGCTATGCTTGCAGCTTGTTATAGAAACAGATGGCCTGATCGCCTTATTCTGCTTTTCGCTGTAGCCGGAATGAGTATAAGCATTGTCGTTTACATTATCCTTGGACAGTATTATCTCTCTTACCTTAAAGGGCTTTTCCCGATATCCGGATGGGAACCTGGTCTTTCAGGGCTTCCATATCTCGTTTTACCCGGTCTTATTTGGGTAACTGTGTCGCTTGGTTCAGATGTACGTTATTTCAGAACTGTCTTTCTTGATGAAATGAATCAGGACTTTGTAACAACAGCTAAAGCCAAGGGAGTTTCAGGTTTTTCTGTTCTGTTTGTGCATGTACTAAGAAATGCAATGATTCCAATTATAACGCGCCTTGTTATGGCTATTCCTTTTCTGTACACTGGATCACTTCTGCTTGAAAACTTTTTTGGAATTCCAGGGCTAGGAAGCATGAGTATTAATGCAATAAACTCTTCAGATTTACCGGTCATTAAGGCCATTACCTTTTTGGGATCTCTCTCGTACATAGCAGGAAATATCTTAACAGATGTATGCTATGCTGCAGCCGATCCAAGGATTAGGCTCTCATGATTGATAAACCAGTTTCACCTGGAGGCAAGGCATTAAGAAGGCTTCTTCACGATCCATCTGCTGTAATAAGTTTTGTTGTCACTTTTGCCTATTTAGCCGTTGCAGCGCTTATAGCGACCGGTCTATTGAAAATAGATTTCACTGTTTCAGCCGGAGCATCATATCTGCCTCCATCACTGGAGCACTGGTTTGGAACAGATATTTTCGGGCGTGATGTATTCTTACGTGTTATACATGGTGCGAAGATTGCCATCTCTGTCGGATTTGTCACGACTCTTATTGCAATGCCTATAGGCATTGTTCTCGGCAGTATTGCCGGTTATTACGGCGGTAAAATTGATGACTTAATAGTCTGGTTTTATTCAACCCTTTCATCGATACCATATCTTCTTCTACTGCTTGCCCTGACTTTTGTTCTTGGCAAGGGGTTGTTTGCAGTTTATATGGCTCTCGGGTTAACATCATGGGTTGAGATATGCCGTATTACCCGCGGAGAGGTTATGAAACTGCGGGAAAGGGACTTTATTGCGGCGGCAAAGGCTTCCGGAGCCGGTTCGTCAAGGATAATGTTCCGCCATCTGCTGCCCAATGTTGTCCCCATTCTCTCTGTGAGTGCATCCCTCTTATTTGTCTCTGCTATCAAGGCGGAGGTTATATTAAGTTTCCTTGGAGTAGGTGTGCAGGGAGAACCGAGTTGGGGTTTAATGATTGCAGATTCACGCCTGGAACTACTGGGTCGCGGTGTCTGGTGGCAGCTTGCCGGTGCAACCGTTGCGATGTTTGGAATCATACTGGCGCTCAATACTTTGGCAGACGCACTGCGCGATGCGCTGGATCCGAAAGGAACGAAATGAGTTTATTACAAGTAAAAAATCTTTCTGTATCGTTTCATACCGATAACGGACGCGTCAATGCTGTTGATGGACTCGATTTCAAAATTGAAGCGGGTAAAACTTTATGTATGGTCGGTGAATCGGGCTGCGGAAAATCTGTAACTGCTCTTTCAATTCTTCGTCTCATACAATCCCCGCCCGGTGTAATTGAATCCGGTAGTATTCTTTTCAATAGTGAAGATCTGCTGCAGTTGCCCATTAACAAAATGCGGCAGGTTCGAGGAAATAGAATTGCCATGATTTTTCAAGATCCGATGACCTCTCTTAATCCAGTGTTTACAATCGGCTCTCAGATAATGGAAGCCCTAATTCTACATCAGAATATGAGCAGGAAAGAGGCGCGTGAACGAACAATAGAGATGCTCACACAGGTACGTATACCTGACGCGCATAGACGTATTGACGAATATCCTCACCAGATGTCGGGAGGAATGAGGCAGAGGGTGATGATTGCCATGGCGCTTTCATGTAATCCGGAACTCCTTATAGCTGATGAGCCGACCACCGCACTTGACGTAACAATACAGGCGCAGATACTCGATTTATTAGCAGAACTCCAGGAAAAGAGAAATATGGCTGTACTGTTTATTACACATGATCTCGGTATTGTTGCACGTATTGCTGATCAGGTAATTGTCCTCTATGCCGGCAGAGCTGTTGAACGTGGTACTGCAGCTGATATCTTTCACTCACCGCGTCATCCATACACAAAAGGTCTTCTGGCATCTGTGCCGAGAATGGAACACAATTCAGGCAAACTGGCAGTTATTCCTGGTACTCTGCCAAATGCATCTGAAATGCCGGAAGGTTGCCGTTTTTACAACCGTTGTGAAAGAAGGAGTGAGGTTTGTCTTAAGAGACCCTTAGAAGAGAACTTATCACCTACTCATTCAGCCGCCTGTTTTAATATGGAGTCAAGCCATGCTTCTTAAAGTTGATAATCTGCGTAAATATTTCACCATTCCTGGCGGCGGCAACGTAAAGGCTGTTGATGATGTCAGTTTGCAAATTGGTGAAAATGAAGTGTTAGGATTGGTGGGGGAGTCCGGCTGCGGCAAAACAACAGTCGGCAGATGCATATTGCGCCTCATAGAACCAACCTCCGGAAAAGTTGAATTTCAGGGGAAAGATTTTCTCGCGCTTAAAGGCGAAGAACTTAGAAAAGAACGTAAAAACATTCAGATTGTTTTTCAGGATCCATTGTCTGCCCTTAATCCGAGAATGACGATACGCAGCATTGTTGGTGAACCGCTTATTATTCATGGAATCGCAAAGGGACGTGAACGTGAAGAGAAGGTTGCCGCGCTGCTTGAAGATGTCGGGTTGAATGGAAGCCACCTGAACCGTTATCCGCACGAATTCAGCGGCGGTCAGCGTCAGCGCATCGGTATCGCAAGGGCACTTGCCTTGAGGCCTAAACTGATAGTCGCTGATGAACCGGTTTCAGCTCTTGATGTCTCTGTTCAGGCGCAGATTATCAATCTGCTTGAAGAATTGAAAGCTACACATTCGCTCTCTTATCTCTTTGTTGCACATAACATAGCTGTTGTAAAACATATATCAGATCGCATTGCAGTCATGTACCTTGGAAGAATAGTTGAAATAGGCACTTCAGATGAAATTTGCAGCAGCCCTTTACATCCATATACACAGGCGCTTCTTGCTGCAGTACCTGTACCCGATCCGGAAACGGCAAGAGGTAAAGGGCGTACAGTTATTCAGGGTGATATCCCAAGTCCAACGAACCCCCCTTCAGGTTGCCCATTTCATCCGCGCTGTCCTATGGCGAAGAAAATATGTTCGGAAAATGTACCAGCACTTGAGGTCAAGAAGGATGGCAGGCTGGTGAGCTGCTTTTTCGCCTGAAAACTAGGAGAATATAATGGAATTAATTGCTGTTGATTTTAATGGAAAAGATGAACTTCCCTACCTGCTTTTCGGATTTACCGGTTTTAGAAATGTTAAACGGCGTGATGGTGATCCTCTTTTCCGGAACACTGCTGACGAAGCGGCATTCACAATGCCTATCTGCAAAGGTGCTGATAACCGGCTTACACTAAACGTTTCAGCTGCAGAAGATAGTCAGCCACAAAGCGTTTCTATTATAATCGGCGGAGTTGAAATTGCTGTTTTCGAACTCAATAAACGTGAATGGCTGGTAAAAAGTGTTGATATACCGCAAGGGTTCTGCACACGTGACAATATTACAGTCGTGATAAAATGCAGCAGATATTACAGAAAAGCGTGGGAAGCAGGATGTCTCTCTGTTGCGGCTCTTAAGTTTGAGACAACAGGAAATTATTCAAAAGAATCCAAAGAGTTGCTACAGCCGGGAAATGTTTACTTCGGTGATCTTCATATTCATTCAAACAGTTCAGAGTGTGCCAATAAAAATTTCAATCCATACGGATCAGACGGCGGTTCAGTTGAGGAGATTGCCCGTTTCGAAAGAGAGCAGGAAAAGTGTGATTTCATGGCAGTCACAGATCACATTGATCATATGGCAAAGAGTGGTGATTGGGACCGCTATATCAGCGTTGTGAAAGAGTTAAATATAGACGGTAAGTTTGCTGTTATCCCTGCTTATGAATGGACAAGCTCACACTCTCATGGACACAGGAATGTTTATTACAAAGAATGTTACAAAGATGCATTCGACCACATAAGCTCAATCAGCTCAACACCAAGGAAACTTTGGGAGCTGTTTAAAAGTAAGGGCATGAACGCCTTTACAATTCCGCATCACCCTAACAGAATTGATTTTCCAATGAACTGGGATGATATTGATTCTCTGCATCAACCGCTTGTTGAAATCTATTCGCAATGGGGGAGCAGCGAATCATTCGGCGCGCCTCTTCAGGAAACGATACATGCGGTTCCTGGACTTTCCGTTCAGGATGCTCTTACAAAAGGGCACAGAATCGGTTTTGTCGGTGGAAGTGATTCCCATGTCTTCGGACTTAAAGAGCGAACATTTGATACGCCGCATAACAGAACAAACCGCGGTCTTACTGCTGTGTTCGCAGACTCACTATCGAGAGAGTCAATTTTTGATGCTTTGCAGAATCGTAGATGCTATGCAACTACCGGTGCAAGAATTGAGCTGGATTTCAGAGTGAACGGAAATCTTATGGGCTCAGTACTCAATAGGAATTATTACAATTTTCAGAGCGAATTTCCGCTATGTATAACATGCCGCGCCAAAGCTGATACGCCGATTGCAAAGGTTGAGCTTATTCATAATGGAGCAGTTATTTATACTTATGACCATTGTCTAGATAATCTTGCGCAATTTGCGTATTATCATAAAAGAAAGCATCCCGAATATTCCAACGCACATTTGGGTCAAACAGTTGCGCCTGCCTATGCCTTCTCACGTCAGGAGCATATGTCTTTTTATGATATGTATTTTTATGTAAGAGTTACTTTAGTAAACCGGCATATGGCCTGGTCCTCTCCGGTGTTTTACCAGTTTGAAAAGGCAAAATGAATAACGATAACATGCTTTTTGATTTAGATGGTACAATTATAGACCCCATTGAAGGTATAGGCAAATCAATAAATTTTGCACTTACTTCTATGGGCTATCCACCTCGTCCCGATTCTGAGCTCGGTAGATATATCGGACCACCGCTGGATGAATCTTTCAGACTGATTACAGGTTTAAATGATAGCGATTTGGCTACTCAGTTTGTTGTAAAATACCGTGAGAGATTCACTGAAATAGGCTATTCTGAAAATGTGCTCTATTCAGGTATTGTGGAGGTACTTAAAAAGATAAATACGATGGGCGTACCGATGGGACTTTGCACTTCAAAACGGCTGGATTACGCACAGATGATCCTTAAGATGCATGGGATCTATGAACTCTTTGAATTCATCAGCGCAGGTGATATTGGTATTAAGAAGTGGCAGCAGATTGAAAAG
>JAEUSG010000585.1 GCA_016788315.1 Fibrobacterota bacterium
AATGAGTTCTCTTTCTCAATCGTACCAAGAACCAAAGGACCCAAATTATTTACCTATGCTGAGTTTTATATGGAGGAAACTCCATTCCCTATTAAAATCATCTTTCCGGAAAATGGAGACACAAAACAATTTCAGACAACTAAAGCCGAATGGCTCGGAGATATTGTTTTACCTGGGAAAAGTGAAACAGCAATAGAAATACCGGTTATTTATGGCAGTAAGATTTGTAAAAAGCCGGAAGCCAAGAATGCAATGCTGCCAGAATGGAACCAATATGCTGAACAAATACCAACTGTAAATTTTAGAAATGAATCGGAGCGTTCAGCGTACTACAAGGCATGGTCCATCCTTTATTTCAATGAGGTAAAGCGTAACAACAAACAATGGGTAATGACCGGCACAGGTTTCGGTTCAATGTGGATTTGGGATACATCCCCATTTATCATAAATGCATACCTTAAGATAAAAGCTGATTGGGCAAGAGAGATGGTTAAGCAGCAGCTCTTATCCATTAGATCTGATGGATTTATGCCGTTGCACGCGTTAACTGCTGAGTACATCGATTCAGAACCACCCAATTCAATAACACAAATTCCGCTGGTACCGGACTCTGTTTTGACTCTTTTTCTGCAAAACAATGATAAAGAATTTATCGAATGGACTTACCCTCTTCTTGTAAAGCACTATGGCTGGTTTGAGAGGAGACGAAAACCTTTAGAGGAATTACCTTTATGGATAGTTGATGATTACAGAAAACCATATTTTTCCGGTGCAGAAAGCGGAATGGACAACAGCCCAATTTACCAGGGGCGGCCAATTTATTCGGTAGCTCAAAATGCCGCAAAAGTCTCCTTTGAACATGCAATGCATAAGCTTGCCCTTACACTTAGTAAACCGGATGATGCATTGATATGGCTAAAAAGAAAAGAGGCTACAGTAGAGGCGATAGAAAGTAGGATGTGGTCTGAAAAGGAAGGTTTCTATTTCCCGCTTACTTTGGAATTGGAGCAGATCGGGATAAAAACTTCTGATGTATTCCCAGCATTGTTTTTTGACTTTTGTAAACCGTTACGCATAAAACAGGTCATACAATGTTTACAGGATGAATTCCTCACTGAATATGGACTAACAACTGTTTCACGAAATGAGAAGGTCTATATTTCGGGAAATTATTTTCAGGGGGCTGTTTGGCCCTGCATGAATTATTTGGCTTATAGAGGCATGAAAATTCATGGTTTCAATGACTTAGCTGAAAAAATCTTACAAGGCACCGTTAAAACGACAATCTCTTTTCCAAGTATCTATGAATGCTATGACGCTGAACGCAAAACAACAGGGTATTATAACGGCCCCGTTTTGCCTTTTATGAGCTTTTGTGCAGCATCACTAATAAATATGTTCCTTGAACGATGAACGACACTAAACGCATCAATACGTATCACAATGTATCTTTTAGAGCAACAAACTAAATCGTTTCAGCACGTATCAGACACATTATCAATGTATTATCCGTTGGGCACCAGATTAGCTATTTATTGCCTGAACCAACCATAAGGAGAGCCCCTTGAAAAAAACCATCATCCTCACATTACTCACAGTTTCATTTTCTATGGCAACAGTAATTGGTGATTTTGCCGATTCAATACCCGCAGGCAAATGGGTAGTCTTTCCAACACCAACGCTAACTGCAGACATGTCCAGCTCTCCGCCATCCGGAACATGCTACGCATATGCTCAACAGGCGGTATGGGATTCAATTTCCAACAAGCTTTACTTTACGGGCGCAGCACATGGTACAAGCCTTAACAAAGCGGTTGAATATAATGCCAATACAAACACATGGAGAAATGCGTTATGTCCACGCGAGCCCGCGACAAACGCAAACAGAACCGGCCATACCTACGATCATCTGACCATTGTTCCTGATTCCGGTATTATCTACTTCGCAACTTACAATACTTCAACCATCGATAAAGCCTACTTTTTCCGTTATAATGTAGCAACAGGTATTTGGGATACAACTATCGCACCGCTGTCACCAAACGGAACCGCTGCAAATCCAAGAGGTAATTATGTTTATGCCGGTGCAATGGAATACTTTCCCGACATAAAAAGCCTTGTCTTATACTCTCACGACTACGGCAACTATAACAGTGCAATTCTTGATCTCCAAAAACCAAGAGACAGTTTGAAGTGGACCAGTCTTGGCGGTAACGCCTCACAGTTGGGCTACTACCACACCATTCTTGACTATAACCCATCATCCCGCTCAATGCTAATGGTCTCTGAAATGGGTTGCCAAATCATGAATGCCCAAAAACAGTTCAAACGTATTAATGCAACACCCTTCTCCGGTTCTTCCTATGATACAAAAATGGCCTGCGAGCCTATTACAAATACGCATATTGCAATTGACCTAACCGGAGGTAAAAACCCAACTGTTCACGCATACGATTCAGATAATGACAGATGGCAAAAACTGGACGGCAACGGCGAAAACCAGATGGCACGCTCCGGACTTGTGCAATGTGAAGCAGTTGTATTCAAAATGGATGAATATGGAATTATTGGTTTGTTAAGCGGCTCTGAACCTCGCTGCCTTATTTACAAATACACAACCAAGAAGGATACCTTACCAATAGCATCTCTTTCGGTTACTGCATCATCCACTACGCTGGAAGAATTCATGACTGGACAGATTCATGTAGTGGCAAATTATGCGGGCGGACTGACTGATACCGTCACAAAAAGCTGTTTCTACCGCTCCCTTGACCCAACATTCATAAAAGTAGAGGGGTGTGGAAAAGTAACAAGCGTCATTGAGGGAACTGGCAGAGTCGAAGTCCTTAAACGGACAAAGCGAGGCACAATCCGCGACACGATTACATTCACAGTTCAGCAAAGTACTGCAGTAGTAGATTCTGTACGTTTTGGTTCACGCTCTTTCATCATCGGAGAAAGGGACAGTATTGCAATTACAGCAACCGCATATTTTACCCGCGGTGTGGAGAAATTCACTATTGCAATAGACACGAATGCACAATTTTCAATAGGAAACAGTGAATTTGCAGTTGTCCGAGGCGGTAAAGTAGTTGGTTTAAAATCAGGAACAACATATCTGACTGCTTCTTATCGTTCAAAACGTGATTCCGTTCCGGTAAAGATAAATTCCACGCCGCTTTCTAAAAACAGAACTGTAACAAGCCGCACCACGCTGGAAAACAGCGACTGGGGTGTCAGTAAACTGGTCGATGGAATTACAACAAGCATATCAGGTTCAAAAGGGTATACCAGCATAGCAAACAGCTCAGCAGCTTCAACAGAGTGGGTTGAAATTGATCTGGCTTCTGACACAGGTATAACTGATGTGGTTCTTTTTCCAAGAACAGATACAAAAGGCACCGGCATTTCCGGATGCGCTAACTTTCCTGTTGACTACAAGATAGAAATTCGCACAACTGCTGGAGTGACAACAGAAGCCTGCAATGTTACCAACCAAACAAATCCAGCCTTTACATCTGTTGCCCTGAGTTTCAATAGAATAAAAGGGCGTTATGTGAGACTTACAGCTACTCGCCTGGGTACTCCTGCAACGGATGAATCATCAAATTATCGTTTACAACTTGCAGAAATGCAGGTATATGATAACGGTACAGTATCGACGGAAAGCCGTCCAATATTCCAGCAGAAAACATATCTTGCAGCTTCACCAAATCCATTTAACCTGCAAATGACTGTAAGTTTCGCCCTCAAACAGAACGAAAGCGCAGTATATAAAATCCACGATGCTTCCGGCAGAGTTATACTCTCTAAACAGCTTAAGCCTTCACAGAAAGGTACTTTCACATGGAATGGCAGAGACATAAATGGAAACAAGCTGTCTGGCGGCATTTACTTTGCCAAACTGACAACTAACCGTGGAGAAGTACTAACACAAAAGCTTCTGCTGATGAAATAAGAAGGTAAAAGTAGTTACGGCCGTTCAATTCTGAACTTCCGCATCTTACGGAAAAAGGTTATGCGGGAAATACCTGCTTCAATGGCTGCGTCTTTAACGACCCAGCCATTTTTGTCGAGAAGCTCCCTGATATGATTCTCTGTAAGAGCCCTCGGAGAGCCGGTTGGTATAGGCTTTACAGATGTCTTAATACTTCTTGAAGTCGACGGATAGATATTAATCAGAATATCATCGCTGTCGATTTTCTTCTTTCTGCTGAATACAGTAGCTCTCTCAATAACCTGTTCTAACTCACGCACATTTCCAGGCCAGTCATGCTGCATTAATTTTTTGACTGCCTCTGCAGTAAAACCTGTAAATTGAAGATCACTGTCTTCAACCCTCTTTTTAAGAAAGACAAGAGCCAGTTCGAGTATATCCTCTTTCCTTTCCCGTAAAGGGAGAAGATGGAGGGAAATACCGTTCAATCTGTAATAAAGGTCTGCCCTGAACAGCTCTTTCTGCACAAGCTCCAGAAGTGGTACATTAGAGGCGCAAAGTATCCTTGTGTTAATCTCCCTCTCCTTAGAGCTGCCTAACCTGTAGAAAGTTCTATGCTGCAGAAAACGGAGCAGTTTGGCCTGTGTGCTCAGAGGAATATTACTAATTTCATCAAGAAACAGTGTGCCTCCAGCTGCTGATTCAAACTTGCCTATTCTTGATTCATAAGCACCGGTAAAAGCTCCCTTCTCATGACCGAAAAGTTCACTTTCAAGCAGAGTAGCCGGTAGGCTTGCGCAGTCAACAGCGATCAGCGGTCCATCCTTATAAGTGCTGTTGGCATGGATAAAGCGTGCAAGAACCTCTTTTCCTGTTCCAGTTTCACCCTCTATAACAATTGAAAGCTGAGATTGTGCTGCAGTAATTGCTTCGCTGCGAAGTCTGGCCATTGCCTGACTTGAACCGGTAAGTATGGTCTGCTGTTTTTCCAGAACAAGCGTTTTGTAAAAGTCCCTTTCATTTCTTGCTTTAGCTTCCGCCTGCGAAAGGTTTTTAAGATTCCAGCGGAAATCAGAAAATTCCTGAAACACAAGCCAGCGGATTCCTTCAAACAGCGGATCATTTCTATCAGGATATAACTCAAATGCAAAAACTCTGTCCGGGTCTGAAACAAGAGCTATCTCAAGTCGGGCATCAGACTTCTCTCTGTTCTTGGGCAGATAATAAACTTCACTCGAGTTGATTTTTATTTCTGAAGGTGTTCTCGAGTAAAGGTACTGATATCCGCTTTTTGCATGTATCATGCTTGGATCACGCACTGCAACCAACGGCATATCGTTGCAGATGTAGGTTATATTGATTCCTCTTCTAATAACGTCAATCTTAACAAATCTTGTATTTTCAGACTGCATCTTCTTTCCATCAAGAAAAGGGATGCCGATTTTTTTAATAATCGCCTCATTTCCATCACCTGATGGTCCGACAAGGTAGCCGCAATAATCAGGGAAAACTCTTCCGCTGTTTGCAGCACCCTCAAATATGATACATGGGATTGTTCCCGAAATGATTTCTAAATCCAGTGAGATTTTGAAATCATTTTCAAAGAAATTAAAGTTCTTTGACAGCTCTAACAATCCGCCGAGTCCCCCTTTTTCTGTTTTAAAAACGACATCATAAACAGAATAATCGGGCATACGAATCCACTCTTCATTTCTATCGCTCTGAATCATATCATCTGTTTGGTAGAAATCCGACAAAGGATTATAAGGAAATATCTTTGTTATGTCTTTGTCAAGCAGACCTATCCCCTCGTCGGCACTCTTTCCGATTGAACGGCAGAATCGGTGTGATATTCCTTTAATGAGTCCCTTATGATTAATCCACATGGCTGTCTGATGTGTTTTCTTCAATTCAGGCAGCATCTGCGATAAACCGCAGTCACGGATTATGCCGACATATGGCTCTGTATCGTTGATTTTAAGCAGAAAAAGATAATCGGTAGTTATTGATGTCGAGAAATCAAAGATTGCATCAAGCTCATCGTGAACACGAATCATCGAATATCTTTTTTGGGGATTAAACAGATCAGAAACAGTTAACGTTGTATCATTGTCATTAATTTTAGCAGATAAATCATCTAAACTGGAATCATCAGGTATGATAAAAAAATCATTTATCTTACGGTTCAAGAGTTTAGCCTCCCAAACCTGGTGATACGCTGAATGTTTCGCAGTCTCCACGCTCGAGATTATGCCTTCAGAAGTGATTTTTATAAAAGCATGAACTCTGGATATCGATGTAAGAACTGAAGAGAGGAGTGGCGTAATTTGATTCATAAGCATCAAAATAGTTTTGAATGAGTATCAAAATGTAGCAAAATGCTGTTCTGTTGGGAGTTGATCACCATATGTGTAATAAAGTATCATATAGATATGAAAAATATAACAATAATAAAAAGTTTTTATCTTGTTCTCTCTCTCCTATTTATCCTTAGTGTAAATGCATCAGCATCCGACACTGCAAATGTAAAATCTGTATTAATTGCCAAATCGAACAGCTGGATCGAAAACAAGGTTAGTGCACTGCTAACCGATTCACTGGTAAAAATCGGTTACAAGGTTACAACGCTTGATGTTAAAGCAATTTCAGGCGAAAATGCCGGCGATTACTTCATCACAGTTGTTTTTGACGGTATAAAGTCTGCAAAATTTATTGAGCCCCTTTATAAATACTCCAACGATGTAAAGGTAAAGAAGGTTAATTTCTTTCTCTTCAGAATAACCGGAGATATTCACGACCTTAACACCAACATCGATGCATTTACTGCAGCAACAAAAACAATCAAACCTCAATCGGTCGCCGATAAGATTATCAGCACTATCATGAAAGTAAGTGCTAAAAGCGATTCTACATCGAAATAAATTGTTTTAGAGCAGAATTCAACGCGTATCAAAACGTATCAAAACGACTCTAAATGACACACGCTATTTAGGCGTTTTATCGACTAACACATTGAATAAATTGAAGATATGACATGGCTTAATTTTAGCTAAACCGATTAAGTACATTAATAGGAGGCCTTATGAAAAAACCTGTTCTTTCAATGCTTTTAGTGATTCTCAGCTTCATACCGGTAACCGCTAATAGAATTTCTGATTTCGCCGACTCCATCCCGGCTGGGAAATGGGTGCGCTTTCCAGCTCCAACCTTAACCCCTGCCATGATCAGTTCACCACCATCAGGGGTTGCGATGGCATACGCAAATCAGGCTGTATGGGATTCTACAACAAAGAGACTTATGTTCATCGGTGCCGCTCATGGAAGCAGCGTTACTCGTGCCTTTTTATACGACGCAACTACTGACAACTGGCGCAACATATCAACAGCAAGAGAGCCTTATACAAGCGCAAACAGACAGGGACACACTTACGACCACTTGACTATGATTCCCGATTCAGGCGTTGCTTATTACGCAACCTACACAGCCACAGCAGTACCAGACACTGGCTATCTTTATCGTTACAGTTTTTCAAATGACAAATGGGATACCTTGAGAGCTAAATTTCCAGGGAATAAGACTTTTGACGGAAACTATGTATATGCCGGCGCGATGGAGTATGTCCCGGAATGGCATGGTCTTGTTATGCTTTCCGGATATTTACGAAATCGAGGTTCCTTTCTGGATAACACTGTCGCAACTCCTGCCTGGGTAGATTTCGGTACTGTTGCAGGAGGCTATTATCATTCAATTCTTGACTACAATTCTGTTGCAAAAAAACTTATGAACATCTCTGAAGAGACATGCCGTCTCATCTCAATGGACAAGCAGATTAAGCCGATGAAACTGACCCCTTTTTCAGGTTCATCTTATGAGACGAAGCTTTCGCATGATCCTGTAACAGGTACATTCCTCGCCTATCACGCTCCATCACAAAAACTCTTTGCATATGAACCAGGATACGACTTGTGGCAGCAGATTGAAACAAAAAGCAGCGCTGATCTCGGTACTGCAAACGTTGAAACAGCAATATTCACAATTCACGAATACAAAATCATTGGTGTAATCACAAACAATGCTACATGTGTACTTTACAAATATGCAGACAAGCATGATACCACTCTTGTTTCGCTCGAAACATATGCATCAAAGAACAATATCGAAGAATGGAACGACACAGCACTGGTAACAGCAGTTGCGGTCAGAACAGGCGGAAAACGTGATACAGTGAATACATCATCATTTTTTGTTTCACTTGACACGCTGGTCGCCAGTGTTATTCCCGGAGGAAAAATAATTCCTGCTCGTTCAAGCATAAAAGGCGCGGCCAGGATTGAGGTAATAAAAAATGTTCTTGGCGGAACATTTAAAGACACGATAGTTATAAATGTCGTTTCCACTACGGCAACTCTGGATTCTGTAAAACTAGACAAAGACTCTGTAACAATGCTCACGGGAGACAGACTGCCACTCAATCTTTATGCCTACTACCACAAGGGTTCGCAGGTAATCCCTAGGCTAATGGACACTATAAATATCTGGTCAAGTAGTGATGCAGCTGTTGCCAGTGTACATCGTGCTCAAGTACGCGCTGTCGGGGTAGGGCTTTGCAAGATCAAAGTAAACATGGCAGGAAAAACAGACAGTACTACAATACGAGTAATGCAAAAACCTAGATATATCAAGAGAATAGATCTAAAAGGCCGTTCTGCCCTTGACACAACAAGGGTATGGGGCTGGGACGAAGATTTCAGAGATGTAACATACAACGCAACCAAAGGGCACGGTTTCACAGATGGCAATGCGGGCAGTTCAAGCTTCCTCAGCAATTCCAACTTTCTGTTATCACAGTCTGTTTCTCCCTACGAAAGAGTTGGATCCTATAAGGTAAATGCTCCCGATGGAGAGTACATTATAAAGTTTGTTATGGGTGGAGACATTTACGGCAATGACTTTCTAATATACGGTACAGACACTCTGATGTATCTTCCAACCGGCGGAACATGGGTCACAAAGGTAGATACAATTATAGTTTCGGGAGGTTCAGGTGCAAATTTCAAAATCAGAGGAAACCTTTCATATCTGATTCTGATGTCCAATGATGGTACAAACCTTGACAGCGTATCATGGGACAGAGAACCACTTACTTTTGTAGGTGATTCTGCAATGGATGCGATAAAAGCCGATACTACATGGCCTGTATCAGCAGAACATTCTGTGCCATCACTTAAATCTGATAAAAAATCAGTATCTCTTCATGCTACACCGAATCCTTTCAATCCTTCAACAAGGATCTATTATTCGATTGGATCGTCGCGTCTTGCCAATTGCGCTATCTACGACATAAAAGGGCGTATGGTTCGTTCATTTGCAATAACTTCAGCTCAAGATGAAATAATTTGGGATGGATGTGATGGTGCTGGAAAACAATTATCAACCGGTTCATACTTAGTAAGGGTGGAAACGGCAAAAGAGGTTGTCAGTTGTAGATTATTTTTACTGAAATAGACAGTGAAAATATAACCTCAGCATTTTAGTGATTATGTGTACGATATCAATCTTTTGATCGTATATTATAGGCTTCCTGACGGCTATTTTTATCGTACAACATAATCACAGAGGTTATAATGATCAATAAGACGAAGTGGATCTGGGCAGCACAGAATAATCCGCGACCATTCAATCAGACTATAATTGCCCAAAAGACAATTTCACTTAAAGATACAAAATCAGCACAGATCTCAATTTCTGCAGATTCTTTCTACCGACTATATATTAACGGCATCTGGATTAACGACGGCC
The DNA here is from genome assembly GCA_016788315.1 of Fibrobacterota bacterium. Classification (GTDB taxonomy): domain Bacteria; phylum Fibrobacterota; class OXYB2-FULL-49-7; order OXYB2-FULL-49-7; family JAEUSG01; genus JAEUSG01. The sequence goes on from JAEUSG010000585.1 coordinate 9,738, forward strand.
CTGCCCGTGCCTGGCCGGATCACTATCGTTTTGACGTTATTGATATTTCACGATACATCATCTCTGGAATCAATGAAATCAGGATTATTGCACAATTCTACGGTTGCGGAACCTTCCATCAGGTACCGCTTGAAGCGGCTCTTATCGCCGAATTAGAAATTATAAACGCTTCCGGTAAAAAGAAAATTATTTCGACGGACAAGAGCTGGCAAGCGGCAATTTCATCAGCATGGATTGACTCAACCATAAAAGCTAGCATACAGCATGAAGCGTGCGAACAATATGATGCACGTCTTGAAAAACAACTTGTTTTTAAACCTGCAAAAGAGCTTTACTCAGCACACAATGGGCCATGGAAAAATCTTCAAGAGAGAGATTGTCCTCTTCTTACTAAAGAACCACAAACGATACATTCAATTTGTAAAACCTCCGTTGTTGCTAAAGAGCCTCTCTCCTATACTGTCCCCATTGCCAGACTTCTTTATCCGGATCTTATCGAAGCTAATCGTAATCTAAACTATCCCTGCGCAATTGTAACAATTTTGCGTTCGCAGGTAAAACAGACTATTGAAGCGGATACGCGATTATTCACAGCATACTTAAATGGCAAACCATTTATTGATGGTAAAGCAGAGGCGCAAAAAGGAGACAATGTTCTGGTTTGCGTTGCAGAAAAATTCTGGACCCATTTTAAAGAGGCTGGAATTTACTTCAAAGAGTTCACTGGAACTTTGATCAATCCTATAAAAACAACGCACAACTCCCCTTTTGTTTTCATTCGCTTTGAAGAGCTCCTATACTGTACAAGCGACATGCACTATCCAGACCACATTCACAAGAATCGTGAATCTATAAAGGGCAGAACACTTGATCGTTACAAACAGTTAATCAACGACTCAATCAATAAAACGACATTTGTTGCTTCCTGGGGCAAAAACTGTGAACTAATTCCCGCAGAACAGCTTTTGGTTGCACATCCACACTGGTCATTTATTCAAAGAAAGACAATTAATGACGCAACGCCAACAATAACAAATGCCAATGCAGCACTTTATAACAACCCCGAATATGCAGTTGTGAATCCATGCAAAGAGGGCGACACGGAACTATGTTTCGATCTGGGAACACAGAACTGCGGATACATCGCATTTGACATAGAGGCATCAAGTGGAACACAACTTGATTTTTTTGCGGTAGAGTACATTAGCGAAACAGGAGCCATCCAGCACACTATTTCACACAGAAACGGCTTCAGATATGTTTGTAAGGAAGGCTGGAACAATTTCACATCTATAAAAAGGCGTTCAGGTCGTTTTATATTTTTGACTATCAGAAACACTTCCCGTCCTGTTAATATTAGACAGGTTAACTTTATTGAATCTACCTACCCTGTTGAATTCAGAGGTTCATTCAACTCATCCAACAGAGAATTTGCGCGCATCTGGGATATATCAGCCCGTACTTTAAAGCTTTGCATGGAAGATACATTTACAGATTGCCCATTGTACGAAAAGACCCTCTGGATTGGAGATATGCGAAACGAAGCAATCTTCTCCTATCCAGTTTTCGGAGCGGAAGATCTCGTGCGCCGCTGCATCCGGCTGGGCGGGGAATCTTTAGAACGCTATCCATTAGTCGGTGCACAGGTTCCATCCGGTTGGGATATGCTTATACCTGCATGGAGTTTTCTATGGGGAATTTCAGTCTGGGAATACTATTTCCACAGCGGTGACAGGAAATTTCTGAAAGAGAGCTTCAGATGGGTTATCAAAAACATTAAGAATGCATCAAAGCTGACAGACAAGAGAGGCCTTTTTTCCGGGCCATTCTGGAATTTCTTTGATTGGTCCGGTAACGACTACCAAAAAGAGAGTGTTATCCACAATACCCTGCTACTCATTGGCGCAATAGATGCCGCTGTAAAATGCGCTGACGCTTTACAGCTCAAGAAGGATAAATCAGATCTCCTTGCAATAAGAAAACGATTCACTGTCAACGCACAAAAGCAGTGGGATAAAAAAAGGGGCAACTGGCCCGATTCATGGGACAACGATGGAAATCCCTCACCCAAAACAACACAGCACAACATCTATTTAGGCCTTTTATACGATGTTGTACCTGCAAAAGAAAAATCAAAGGCTATAGACAAATTGCTTAATCCTCCTCCGGGGATGATTGTATCCGGCTCCCCATTTGCAATCCAATTTCTGTGGGAGACACTAGACAAAACCGGCAAGCACGAAGAAATAATCAATGCAATAACAAAGAACTACTCCCCTATGCTTGACATAGGCTCCACAACTGTGTGGGAAACATTCCCCAAGGCGCTTCAGTCTATGGGCTCTTTCCCTACACGCAGCCATTGTCACGCATGGTCGTCAGCACCTATTTACTTTATACACCGTTTAATACTTGGTTTAAAACAAACCGGTATCGGAGGTTCATCCTTCGAAGTCAGCCCCGTTGTAACTGGCCAGGATTGGGCTGAAGGGACAAACAATACCATCAAAGGTCCAATACACTGCTCGTGGCATAAAAAAGGTAAGACACTGGACATAAAAGTAAAAGCACCCAAAGGGGTTAAAATTACCTTTAAGCCCAATAGTTCTCTCTCGAAATTTAAAATAAATTTCGTATTGAACTAGAAATTACACTGCTGGTTTTAGCGGGCAAAGACTAAGCGAATAGATTTGGTATGCATATCTGTTTTGGCAACACAGATATAAACTCCAGCAGGTTGACCTGTGGCATCCCAAGTCACCCCTCTGCCGTTAGAGTTTTTAAGCCGTTTAGTCAAATTAGCAACCAGTTTTCCTGCTGAATTAAAAATCGCCAATTCTACAGGTGATAAAGTCTGTACAGTCAACATTACATTGGAATAAAACGGGTTTGGATTGGTAAGAATTTCGATTGGCTCAGTCTGTTTCCTTAAATTGTTTACTGACTCTACAGATACAATTTGGTTCTGCGAAATATATGTGTCGTTTATATGAGGTAATCCAAATTCTCTGTTTGTTATCTCAACAAAAGGTGTAGGAATACTTGAGAACTTGTAGTTTGGATTAGGATCATACCATCCTACATGGCGCCATATACCGGGAATGGAGTCTATATATGTCCGAAAATGCAAGTGTGGGCCTCCTCCATCCTGCCCAGTACAACTGGCATATGCTATGAGTTCACCCTGTACAACTTTTTGTCCGCTTTTTACCGGTATATTTTTCTGAACATGATAGTATTGGTCTACAACTGAGATTTTGCGCCAGCCGGTAGCCGTTGCTGAGTCTGGAACGCTGTCGCGATTTAATATTTTAACCCAATTACCTACACTTCCGGAAACATTGCACAAATCATTGGTATTGTATGTACCAATTATCGTTCCACCCCTTGCAGCGTATATAGGTTCTCCCTCCGGCATATTAAAATCTACAGAATAATCGGGATGGCGGTATGCATTGGTCAATGGATCATTCCCATAACCACCAGTTACTCTGAAAGATTTTCCAGCAGCCCATGGAAGTTTATATGCCCTATCAGCTGCGTTCGTTGGGTATAGATAAGCGGGTCCCTTGTTACGTTCCGGTAAACTCATATCAGCAAACAGAGTAGATACGGAACATAATAACATTACAAGATAAATAAGATTACTCATTTGTGGACAAACTCCTTTGCAGATAATAGCATCCAGCATTTTACCAGGTTCCAATATATAATAAGCAAAAATGAAAGGTAAACTGTTTGGTTTGTTTGTATATTTCTAATCATACATGAACATAATTTTACTGGACAAAAATGAAACAAACTCGGATGGCTCTGCAAAAATTGATGGTCGCCGTTTTCTGCATATCTCAAAAGTGCTCAAATCCAAAATAGGCGATTCCATTAGAATAGGTGTAATTGATGGTCTTTGCGGTACAGGTACTATCTCTGAGATTTGTGACAATTCTATCATATTTAAAACAGAGTTTTCCAAAGCGGCGCCCTCACCATTACCGATAACACTTCTGCTCGCTTTACCTCGCCCCAAAGCCTTCAGAAGAACGTTGGAAACAGCGGTCACAATGGGAGTCAAACGTATATTTGTGCTTAACAGCAGCAATGTAGAAAAAAGCTATTGGGACTCTCCCTTTCTTACACCTGAAGCGCTCAGAGAGCGAATGCTTCTAGGCTTAGAACAGGCCGGAGATACTATTATACCTCAACTAACACTTTGCAGAAGTTTTGAGACACTGATTAATGACAATCTAAAGGATATAATCAAGGATTCAACTGCAGTAATTGCCGGGCCTTCAGAAGTAAACGAATCTCAACCAAAACCAAATGGCCAGATAACTCTTTGTGTAGGTCCCGATAGAGGGTTTACAGCATACGAACAGAAAAGATTCATAGAATCAGGTTTTGTACAATACTCACTCGGTAGCAGGACACTCCGAGTTGAACAGGCAGTTCCTGCATTGATTGGAAGACTATCAGCAGAATAATTAGCTTGTCAATGTTTTGTGAGGGTCGCAGAAACACTTAAATTCAAATGTTTCACTCCAATCTGGGCCTGTAACTTGTCAGCGAGACTTTGGATATCAGCAGCTTCTCCCCTTACTGCGATAATTTCAAGGCAGTTATGATGATCCAGATGAACATGCTGTGTTGATATGATCATTTCCTGATAATCGTGCTGAATGTCTGTAATTTTAGCAAGCAGCTCTCTTTTATGATGGTCATAAGTCATGACAATAGCACCGGCAGCACGGCCGCCGTCAACCCAATTTTTCTGAACCATCTCATTTCTGATGAGATCACGAATAGCTTCAGATCGGTTTTTGTAGTTCTTTTTTTCAATATGCTTATCAAAGGCATCAATAAGCGGTTTTTCGAGGGATATTCCAAACCTGTAAATTTCACTCATAGTTTCACCAATAAATCCTTGAATTGGAACTCAACCATCATTTATATTTCTTCCACTTTGGCCCGTTCGTTCAGGGGTTAGGACGCAGGATTTTCATTCCTGTAACAGGGGTTCGATTCCCCTACGGGCTACCAAAAGAGCAGCAACACAATTGCTGCTCTTTTTTTATTAATGCTCAGATCCACATGAAGCTCCCGGCCCCATTCCAATAACGGGATTAACCGGAGCTATCGAGAAGAGGAACTTTTCAACTTCAAACACAGGCATAAAAACCTTTGGAGCATCACGATACATGAGTACTGAATCTGCCTTAACCCTTACAGTTGCAAGTATCCAGGTACTATCTGCCAATTCATTCACACCAGCGCCATTACTTAGAAAACCTATTCTGGAGATGCTGTGAGAGCAGCCTTTGGTCATTTGGCGGCTGAGCATCTTCATACCGGAGACACCGCCGGCATCTGCAACGATCTGTCCTCTGATCCGAAGTTTAACCCCTGTTGCACTATTGGCATTTGTGTTTAACTTATCGTACCATTCTGAAAAGGCCTCATCTGTAACATCAATCAACTTGGTTGTATCAAAAAGAGTGGCTGCCTGTTTATTTGCCACCACCTCTTTTTTGGGGCTACAGCCAACCATTAAGAATGCTATCAAAGTGACAACTGCAATTATTCTAGCCATTAGAACCTCCAAAGATATTCATATTCATCCTAAGATTGAATATAAAAAGAACACCCACCACTTTTCCAAAGAAGAGTGGTGGGTATGATATATTATTGAAATAATGTTTTATTTCAAAAACTGCTTATTAACTACAAACTGCGGTGTCTTTCCGCTTAAAGCTTCAGCAACAGCCTTTGCTGCCTTGGTCTGAAGATCAACCTGAGACTCCTCAGAATACCAGCCGACATGGTCGGACAGCACGCAATTGTCAAGAGCAAAAAGCGGATAGTCTTTTGCTACCGGTTCCTGTTCGTGAACATCAAGGCCAGCCCATGCTATTGTCTTATTCTTCAGAGCATCGTAAAGAGCGGCTGTATCTACAATTCCACCGCGAGCAGTGTTTACAAAGATTGCAGTTTTCTTCATCATAGCAAACTGCTCTTTGCCGAACATGTGCTTGGTCTTATCTGATAGCGGAACATGAGCTGAAACATAATCTGACTCTTTAAGGAGTGTCGTAAGGTCAACCAGTTCAGCACCAGCTTTCTCTACAACCTCTTTTGGAACAAATGGATCAGCAACCAGAACACGTGCAAAACCGAACCCCTTTAGCTTTTTGTGAAGGCACTGCGGTATACGTCCGTAACCGGCAATACCTAACACCTTACCTTTGAAGCGGAACATTGGGCCACCGCTGCGTATATTCCAATTTCCCTTTCTTACCTCTTTGTCATGCAGAGCGGTCTGACGGGCACAAGACACAAGAAGTGCAAGAGCCTGATCGGAAACATCTTCATCGCAATAGTCTGGAACATTTACAACCATTATCCCCTTTTCACCGGCTGCCTTAATGTCTACACTGTCAAAACCGACGCCATATCGGGCAATAACTTTGCACTTTTTAAGTCCACTGATAACTTCAGCAGTTATGGGAGCAAGGTTAACTGTAATGCCATCTGCTTCACCTGCAACCGCAATGATTTCTGCAGGTGTTGAAGCCTTGCTTTCAACAACCTCAGCGCCTACTGCTTTAAGCACACCTTTTTCATAATCGTGATGCGCATATCTGTCTTCAAGAAGAACTACTTTCATTTCTTATTTCCTTCCTTATTTAGCAAGTGTTATTATTTCGCCGGTATCTTTCATTGTTATAGCAGCAAAATTGCAGACATCGGTACATTCAGCGCAGCCTGTGCACTTTTCCGGTTCGATAATAGCCTTTTTATCCTTGATTGTAATAGCGTAGCAATGACCAATCTTTTCACAGGCACCGCAGCCGGTACATTTGTTCATATCTACAACCGCAACACCGCTGTGAAGGTGGAGACCATTTGCGCCGGTAATCTTCTTTGCTGTGAGATCACGGAAATCAAGATAGGACTTATATCCTTTCTCATCCATGAACTTCTTGATATTCTTGACAATATTTGGAAGTATGCCAAAACCCTTTGTCATAGTGGCTGTGCAAATCTGAATCATATCTGCGCCGCACATCATCATCTGAACAGAGTCAACCCAGTTTTCAATACCGCCGGAACCCATGATGTTCGGCACAGGGCCGGACTTCATACGCATTTCGTAAACATCACGCAGAGCGAGTGGTTTAAGCCATGGACCTGAGAAGCAGGCCAGAGTTGGTTCATCTTGAAGGTGACAGATACCGTTTCCGGGATTATTGATGTCAAATTCTGGGATAGCAAGGCGATTACCTGTTGTTCCGACAGAAACGATTCCAAGATCGAAACAGGCCTTTGCAACATCGCCGACTTTACCGCCCTCAGGAGTAAGCTTTACAAAAACAGGAATATTCACAGCATCTTTAATTGCTTTAGCTGTCTTTGAAACAACCTCGGCATTTGAACCGACGCTTGCGCCGGACAATGTAACCATTTTTCCGCCGGAAGTAACAACATTGAATGACATATTCGGACAGCACATGTTGAGTTCAAGCACGTGTGCGCCAGCTGCTTCGAACTGCTTTGCCATTCTGATCCAGCCCTCATCGCCCTCTGTGCCTGCATAGGCGAAGTTGGCATAAATAACAAGATCCTTTGTTACTTTGCGTCCCTGTTCAATGAGCCTTAAGCTTTCGTCGAACATGAGACGTGTTTCAGCTGTAAATGCGTGATATTTTTCCTTCTTAAGCCATCTGTAGCGCGGGGGAAGACTGATATACTTTGGATCGATGGCAAGCTTAACGCTTGCTCCGCCCCAGCCTGTGCGTTCAATTTCACGGAGCATATCCACTGTTTTAACAGTAGGCCCGCTGCCTACAACAAAGGGATTTCTGAATTTAACACCTGCAACCTCCATCGGCAGAAGGTAATCTGCTTCAGGGATTTTATCTGTTCCAACTTTCATAATATTTGCCTTTCAGTTTTGTTTATATCTTTTTTTAGATGCTAAAAATCAACCCTTCTCAGGTCCTGTTATTCCCCAGAATTTGTTCTGAAGAACATTTCTTTCATATTCCATATATGCAAGAGACTCAGTATAATTCATTACTGACTTATACATAGTTTCCTGGAATTCCTTTACTCTCTTGCTGTTTTTATCCAGCTTTTCTTTTTCTATAAAATCCTTTACAAGGAAATCGGCCTTTTTATAATCGGCTATCTGATACATGCGGGTGAAGTCACGTACGCAGTTAATCTCTTTGATCAGTTTGTGGCCTGTAGGCTTTTTTACCTGATCAAAAACCGACTTATCATATACTCCAGGATCAGCGAACTTTGCTTCAGGAGTGTCGATGAAGGCATCCTGTGCCCCGCCTTTGTGCAGCGACTGGGAAGCAGCTACAAGAAGGTCTTTTGCAATAGCATCGGTATCTGCAGTGAATGGGCCTACAAATGAACGGATTCTGCCTGGACGAGTTAAGCAGAAACCCTGAATGTCACCGTTGTCTCCGCGGTAGACAAAGCATTTTCCTTCACCGTCTGCGAAAAGCTTCTGCATAATCTCTTCGCGTTCGATAAAACAGGAGGCATCGTAACGGATAACTTCAGGAAGTTCAGCCGCTGTCATTACCTTAACTCTGTTTGTATCAAATTTCTCCCCTGCAAACTGTGCAAGAGGGAATACTGAACGCCAAATCCTATAGCTATCGACATATCCGACCGCACCGTAAACGGTGTTGCCCATTGGCGTAGCGTCAAGACCGTTGATTATTTTACCATTGTCAATTGCGTACTTTACACCAGCCTGCATCATGTAGTTTGCAATGCCATGTCTGCGGAGTTCAGGGTGAACCAGGATCATGCCGATCCATGTATTGTTTTTTCCAAGAGGAGCAACAGTCGCTGTTCCGACAGGGATATCGAAGCCTTTGCCCTTAAGCTTTGCTGCAAAATTTCCATTTACATCAAAATCAATAATTCTGTTGATGTCGCGTTCATTCTGATTCCAGCCGGCACGCATTGTAAGCAGGTGCATTGAATCACGATTGTTGCCAATTGCTTCAAGGCTGAACATATCAGTATTTACAACTTTTGTATTGTCAGGAAGGTCAACCTTCATTTCTGCAGGAACGGTGATCTTGATCTTTTTCTGACTTCTAAAAACAATTTCAACCTCACGTTCTGTTTCAAACTTCTGTCCTTTCGGATTGTTTATGCGCATGCATCCATACAGGTAATCAATATACTTGTCTTTGCCGAGTTCAATTGACTCGATTTCCCTCGGATCAGCTTTCTGAATCAGCTTCATGAATACTCCTTATGATTTTAATGTTACAGTTTTTCCGGTTTTAAAAGATTTCTCAAGTGCGAAAATAGTCTTATAAGTTTTCAACGCCTCTTTAAATGATGAGTGAGGTTCTCTGTTATTAACTATCGAATCAACGAAACCTTTTACAAGGTAATCGAAAGGATGATGTGCCACATCTCCATCGTCTGCGTAGGTGCCTGGTATTTGGACTGCAGGCTGTTTCTTATTACCCTTCATTTTGAAGAGTTTGTTATCAACTATAGCTCCTCTGCTGCCCATTATCTGCAGATGAAATTTGTAAGGTAGAGCGCTCTCAAGTGAAGAACCTACCTTTGCAATTTCCCCGCTTTTAAAACGTATTATTCCGGCAACGGTCGGATCGTAATCAAAATCCTTTCGTCTGACCGCTTTTGTTGAAAGCGCTGTTACCGATACCGGCACTTTATCGAAACCAAGCATATGGTAAATCATATCAACTGCATGACAGCCGCCCATAAGCAGACTTGAACCAGCTGTTGCTTTTTTGCATTTCCATGCACCAATAACCTCATGCCAGTAATCAGCCTCAATATAATATGGTGCTCCAATACTCTTTTTATCGAGAAGTTTTCGAATATTGCGCAGCGCTGGATAATATCTGACAACATGACACACTGCAAATTTTGTCTTTGCCTCCCGGTGCAGCTTTTCAAGAATACCCAGCTCTTTTTCTGTAAAACAGACCGGTTTTTCAACAAGCAGATGTTTCCCAAGCTTAAGAGCGTGTTCAGCAATCTCAAAATGATGGTGACTGATTGAGCAAACAGATACTGCATCAATATCCGGAGCATCCATTGCTGATTTCCAATCACTCTCAATGCGGACATTCTTAAGTGAAAACTTCTCAGCTATGGCATTTGCACGTTCGAGCTGTGAACTGCTTTTACGTGCACAGGCTATCGAACGAACCTCTGCTCTGCCGTCCCTGATATAGCCCTTTATATGTTCGCCGGAAACCCAGCCGGGCCCGACAACCAGTGCACCTATCTTTTTCATGCCCATGAACCGTAAACAGTTTTTCCTGTAGCGTTTGATTCATAGAATGCCTGAACGATCTCAACGCATGCGAGACCGGCGCTGCCGTCAACTCCGTAGAACGGCTTTAAATCTTTCCTGACGCAGTCTACGAAATATGCAAGTTCAGGTACGTAGCCAAGGTTATAAAACTCATCAACTGCAGGTTTAGTCCAGCCATTTGTAAAGTCTGTCTTTTCGATAGCGTAACTGATACCTTTACGTGAATAGCAGTCGATAGGAGAACCGAATGTAAGGTCGATTTTCATGAGCCCTTCTGAGCCGTAAATCTCAACTTTATCGTCCATTCCGCCAACTGTAATGTAATTACCTTCAACAAAACCGAATTCACCATTTTTAAAACGCATCATGCCCATGCCGAAGTCTTCACCACCGTTGCCTTTATGTACGTAGTTTTCATCAAGACCGCCGGTCATTTTGCCGGTAACTTCTACAACTGGATTACGCCCCTCATCACCAAGGAGATAAAGAAGGTAGCCGATAGGATGAATGCCAAGATGAACGAAAGATCCTCCGCCGCAAGACTTTTTATCTTTCGCGAATGGTGAATGGGTACCATTATGACACTCTTTAGCCTTTACATATAGAACTTTACCAATGCTGCCCTCTTTAACTACCTCAAGCGCTCTCTTTAGTGGAGGAGCAAAGCACCAGTCTTCGGCGTACATCAGTTTTACATTTTTTTCACGACAGACCTTAATCATGTGGCGGGCATCTTCAATGTTTGTAGCAAGCGGCTTTTCGCAGATTACATGTTTTCCAGCTTCGGCTGCTGCAATAACGACATCATGATGAAGGAAATTAGGCAGACAGACTGATACGAGATCGATATCTTTACGTTTGAACATCTCTTTGTAGTCTAAATAGGTATCTGGAATATTCCACTTTTTTGAAATCGCTTCAAGGTTATCAATTGCTGCAACTGCTTTAATTTCAACATGTTCGTTTCTGCTGTAAGAATCACAATGGAAATCTGCCGCAAACTTGGAACCTACGATTCCAACACCTACTTTGTTCATTGTATCTGCCTCCTGATTTATAATGGTCTCTTTTAATCAAATCGAACAATCGAACTGTTAGTAAGATAGTCAGAACAGCCTCCTCTGTCAACACTTATCTTCCATTATTTTGCATGCTGTGTTACTATTTTACAGTAACAGGTTATTATCATACATCGACTTCTCTATCTCCTTTAATTATCATTATTTCACCGATTAAATCCACTTTTTTCAACAGTTTTTACAGGGGGACGTACAGTATGAAAACAATCCTTGCATTTCTGACAGGCGCATCAATCTCTTTTGCAATAACAGCCCTGCCTCAGAAAGTTATGGTTCAAACCGGCAAAGTTGCAGAAATTTGCCCGCTTATTAAAGATGCATCTATATCGGCAACTTCAATAGTTCCAACCGTTGTGAATGGCCCGGCAAACGGTACAACCAGCCTGGTTAGTGCGAAGACATTTTATTGGAAAAAAGTGAGACCAGATACCACAGCAGCATACAAAGGAGCATTGGGTTTTAAAAAGATGCCTGTAACCTGGATGACCTACAGCCCTAAAGCAGGTTTCACAGGAATAGACTCTTTCACATACAAGGTATCAGATGGTACAGGTGAATCCGAAACTGCAGTTTGCAGAATCAAGGTGCACCCTCCGGAACCGGGGAACATGACGGTACTAATAATTGTGAACGACCTATTATACGGCAAACTGAAATCATCTGTAGATCGTGTTAAAGCCGACTTGGACAGAGAAGGCTATGCGTCTCGCATAATACCTTTCGCATTTACAAAAACTTCAACAGATACAGCTGATGTCCGCAGAATATGGGATACTTTGAGAGCAGAATATGACAATCCAAACAGAATGATGGCTGGAACACTTTTTATTGGCAGACTGCCGGTAGCCTCTGTACCAGGAGTTACATCCGGCACTCTTCGATATGACGACCCATACTGGTGCATGAGCAGATATTACACAGATTTTGTCAAAGATTCACTCTATTTACTTTACGGTGATTCAATTCTTACAACTTCAGATACACTTTACACACACGGAACTAACGCCTACTCCAGACCTTCGTTCGGTCATGGGATGCGCCATGTCTGGGCAGGCAGGATATGGGGTCAGAATATATTCGGCACAGGAACAATTAACGATTCAACTAATGTGGCCTTTGGTTCAGAATCTCTTCTTGTCCAGCGAATGCTTGACGCTAACCACAACTATCGTACAGGAGCATCCCGCTATCCGCACCAGGCAAGCAACTATGATCTTTTCAAACTTACCAATCTTAAAACAGACCGTTTTTCTGAAGTGTGGACTACTGCAACTCCAGTACCATACAATGGTATGAAGATAAACGGGACAGATACCATCCTTCCAATCTTTCCTCCATACAGCTTCGGTCAGGCTGGTGAGTATTTCGAATATAGCGGTCACTCAAACGCAGGCTTCTTCAATCCGACAAACAATGGATGGAAATGGGGACGTCTTTCAGCCGACTCTCTATTCAACCGTCCATTTCAGCAGCGTGTTGTTCTGACAAGCAGCTGCCACACCGCAGATCCAGGCAGCATATTACCGATTCATCTGATGTCGAAAAATGGCGGGTGTGTCCTTGCAATATCCACTCCAGCGTTTATTCAAACATATGGGTATCTTAGCATAATTGATACTGGTTCAGTTAAAGCTTCAATGCGAGCCGAATTAGCCGCTGGAACTCCATGGGGCAGAGCGTGGATCAATAGCGGTATGCCTCTTATGCAGCTT
>JAEUSG010000652.1 GCA_016788315.1 Fibrobacterota bacterium
CCATCGCCATCAACATCTGAGAGTGATATTGCTGCTACCGCCTGACCTGCGTCTGTACTCCAGCCGATTTTATATGGCCACCCAGTTAAAGGGGTGCCTGTTCTTGAAAGCACATGTATATAGTTGTTTCCAGGAATCACAATATCAAGAAACCCATCTCCATCAATATCACCAATAGAAGGAGAAACGGCTGAGGATGCTGCTACTTTTATTGGCCAACCGGGAATAACATAGAGCTGCGAATCAAGCATCCAGACATTACCCTCCCTGTCATTTACAACAAGTTCGGGGCCTGCATGGTTTGCATAAAATTCACCAATTGCAAGTCCAATATTGCCGGAATCTGCCAGAGAAAGTGTCTGAGGAGTACTCCTTGATAGATTGCCATAACCAACCATAAAAACTCTATTCCCGGCAACAACTGCCAAACCGTTCTTTGAACCCGCAATTGCCCTGATTGAAGCACCAAACATTATTGTATCAGATGAACTACTTCCAAGAGTGCGAAGAAGTATTCCGCTCTTCAATCCTGCTACTACAGAATCTTTACCTGCAACAATCAAAGGCACAGAAAGAGTGTCTTTGGGCAATTTAGCAATAACCGTATGCGATTTAGACGCCGGATGATATCGCAGCAATACTAATGAGTCTATACCTGTTTTTCGCGCCGCTAAATATAATGAGCTGTCATAAACAGATGGCGGAACAGGAAACAGCCGATAACCAGCACGATTAATTGACGAGTCTACAACATTCACAGTATCAGCCCGAAGCCTCATTCTGGTGATAATCGAGCTATCACTAATCGCTACAATGTGCGAATCAGCCGGTATCACAGCCATGCTTCTGAATGTATCTCCTGACGGCGAAAACTGTGGAAAGGAGCCCTGGCGCTGAATCCAGTCAACTCTAACTCTATATCTGTCAGCCGTATATGTTCTTACCTTCTTTCCCCATCCATTATAATACTCATGCACTTTAGTTTCTGGTTGTATCGTATCAATTCTGATTGTGACACCTGTGTAGCCACCATCTTTTGTAGATGTATTTTCATATCGATGGGCATTAGAATTCGGATTAGCCTTAAACGAGTCAGTTCCTGAGAATGGAGTAAGCGCATAAATATAGCGGTTACTATCCGTATACATATGAGGATAAAAATCATCCAAATCTCCATAAGCATCTACTTTATAACCGAAGATAGGATCAACATAATCTGCACCAATATCTTCAATACCGTCAGCCTCTTTCAAGTCAACGCCTCTGTAATCTCTTTCACCATTGACAAAATTATACTGCAGATTCTCTTTGATTACTCTGTCATTTATATGCCACATTAAGACGCCATTTCCAGGCAGACCAATATCATATCCGGATGCAGATACAACCGTTCCTTTAAGTTTGTTGTCATTTTTTTTACGCGTTTCGCATTTTGGAGTATCAACACAAAGGGATTCAGCAATAAGAGAAGCCCAGCTTCCAGGATATGGCCCTGGCGGATTATATCCATTCGCATATACAGGACGATAAAGCGTATCGGTATGATAAGAAAACACAACAGTATCAGGATTAATAGTAATGCTGGTATCGACAGTAACCTTGTATAAAGGATCACTATGCCTTGCCCATTGCCTATTCTCAAGAAGAATGTATTCTGTCGATGACAAAGGGATTTTTGCAATCGTGTCGCCAATATTTATTGAAGGAAGAGTGAAAGTCCAAGATGATGTAACAGTATCCGGAGGTGTCAGAACAGTACTCCACTTCTTATATTCACGACACCATGCAGACAAACCAAGAGGTATAAAACCTGCAACGGTATTGTATCCACCAACATCCATAAGGCAGAATGAACCTACAGCCGTTGTTCCGGTGCTTGTATTCCACAAATCAGGAAAACCCATCGCCCTTGCTATTTGATTCGTTAGAATGCCATTTATGCCCCATGGAGTGCTATCCTGTGTAGCAGTTTCAGAACACATCAGTATTTTATCAACAAAATTAGAACTATCAGCAGAGTATATTCCTCGTCTTTCGGCAACAGCAGTATCCAAATCAAAAATCAATGGCGCTGCCGGAGTAACTCCTGTTCTATCGTTATATATTTCTCCATTATAGTATTTCATATCTTCCGGCCAGATATAACTATCAATCAAATCAGCAGGCGAATCAGCGTAAAGTTGCCCGCGCCCACCGCCATCAATCAGTCCGGAAGCACCGGCATGGAAAAAGAGAATTATCGTTTTATTCTTTTGTACTTTAACAGTCTCGCCAGGTCGCCACCTTTTTGTAGTGGCAGTATAGTTTATATTCAGCATTTTTGCTAAAGAAGCCTCTCTGAGCGCATCATTTGCAAAAGCCATAACGCCAAGATTAAGTTCTTTGATATAATCATTATTTGTGTCTTGAGGACGCTTTGAAGGCACCCGATAATGGCGCATCTGTTTTTTTAGTTTCAATGTTGAATCAGCAACAGCATATCTTACAACCTGTTTTCCTGATGATACCTTTGCAAAATATCTACGCGCAAATTCAAGATGACTTTCAAAATTTTCCCGGCTAGATTTAGGATCCAAATCAAAAGTTTCTACAGAATTAAACGTTCCATTTCCAGAAGTTTGATCATCAAGAGCATCCTCTTTAAACTCTACCATGATGGCCAGAACATCAAGAGTGTCGGCTGGATATACTTTGGGAACAACAGACAGAATGAGAACTGCAAACACGAAAGCAAAAGTCTGCGCAATAGGCCGTTTCATGTAGATCCGTTCGTTTACATCAGGAAGTTAAGTGCTGTACGGAACTGTTTATTTCTTGCTGACCCATAACTTTCAAATTTAGGTTCACCAAGCCAATCACCTATCGCATTATCAATAATAGGGGTTCCAAGGATATAGGAAACATTCACCTGGAAATTCGACACGTTGATACCCAATCCGAAAGTAACCTCGCCTCTACTGCCGGCCTTGTCATACATAGTGCCTGTGCGAAGAGCCAGAAATTGACTGTACCAGTATTCGACACCTAAAGACCAGACGTTTTCAGAAAGCTCCTGTTTCCATGGATCATCTGCAAGAGAGGTGAAGATAGCCAGCCAAAAGGGATCAGGCGGTTCCGGATCGTTACGTTTTACGAGTTCCCTATTTACATCAAAAAGCAACTTAAGATCGTGTACCGGAGTACGGATGGCGTTAAAGCATATACCAGCTCTAAGATTGAATGGTATAGGATCCGCCTGGTTTTGATCTATGTAAACAATGTCAG
>JAEUSG010000587.1 GCA_016788315.1 Fibrobacterota bacterium
GGGAAACATATCAAGACAGTAGAACTTCTTTTTTGACTCATCTACCTCTGACTTAAAGACTCTGTTTGCTAACCAGTATGTCTGCCACTTCTTTTCGATATCAGACGGTGTATATCTATCCATAATCTCTTTCTATTTCTGCAGCTCTTCCTTCTGCTTCTCAAGTTCATAAACACGTTGTACTGCCTCTTCTGCGGAACTCTTTGTGTCGTTGAGCTGCTTTTCCTGCTGCTTTTTATCCACCTTAGCTCCTCCATTACCGCTGCCGTCAGATGCTACCGATGCTGAAGAACCGGCACAGCCTGAGAAAAAGGCAAAAGAGATAACGAGAATTGCTGCTGCAAAAATAACAGTGATACTTTTTGTCATAATTACCTCACCTTATTGAACTTTGTTTTTGTATTCAGCAGGAATACTTTCAAGATTTCCACCGAGCGAAATATACCTTTTGTAATTCGCAATCGCTGCAGCAGAATCATTGAGGTGCTTGTGGAGAAGTTCTGCTGTAAGCAGGAAGCCCTCCTTATACATCGGATTGATTCGAACTGCAAGCTCAAGAGCCTTAAGTGCACGATCATACTGACTTGCAAGAGTATAGGCTTCTGCAAGAGCAGCATAAATACGCTCAGACCTTTTAAACTTGGCAAGGGCATTTCTGGCATCAGCCATTGCAACTTCGCTCTTTTTCTGTTTTACAAGACTCATGAGAGAATAATAGACCGGTTCATCATTGTCAGGCATCATGGCTGTTGCCTGAGTAAGATACTTTCCAGCCTGATCATATTTACCTTCTACAAAAAGGATTCTTCCCATTCCAAGAACAAGCATTCCGTTTTTAGGATCTTCTTTTAAACCCTGTTCAACAAAATATCTCGCCTTTGAATAATCCTGTCTGTTCAGATAAACCTCTGCAAGTTTGCCGGCAACGCCCTCGTAACGGGGATCGACCTTTGCAACCTTTTCAAAATAGGCTGAAGCCATATCAAAATCATTCTCAGTAAGAGCCATCTCTCCCATTGCATAAAGAGCTCTTATGTTGGCAGGATCAATTTCGAGCGCCTTCTTTAATGCGATTTTGGCTTTACGGACATCCTTCTCCTTTACATAAATCTGACCAAGAACAGTGATGGCATCAGCGCTTCCTTCGCTCTTTGTAAGGATTCTTTCAAGAATTTCCTTAGCGCGCCTGTAATCTGCCTGATTGTAATAGGCAATACCAAGCTGCAGCTGAATTTCATTTGTAGCTCCGCCTGTTTTAATCAGCTTATCAAGAATAGGAATAGCCTTTACAGACTCTCCGGTAGAGTTATACAGATTGATTAGATCCATCATAACACCGACATCAGTACTCTTAAGAGCAAATGCGCCGGCAAGCAGAGGTTCTGCCTCCTTATACCTTCTGGCAAACAGATACTTTCTGCCAAGCTGATTTACAATATCAAAATTGTCTTTATTTGCCTCCGCTGCCTGAACAAGAAGCGACTCAACAGAATTGAAGTCGCTATGTCTTAGCAGAAGAGGAACCATCTCGCCTAAGAGTTCTTTGTTACCCTTACTTACTTCAAGAGCCTTCATATATGTTGAAATAGCAGATGCATCATTCTTCGAGCGCATATGCACACGAGCCAGCATTTTCAATGCCTCAAGATGCTTTGGATTAATCAGAACAGCCTGCTCCAAACGCTCCTTAGCTGCAGCTTCGTTTCCGCGGTTATTAAGGAATATTGATCCAAGCTTAAAGCAAACCTCATCCTGATTTGGGTTAAACCTCAGCGAGCGCTGATAAAGCTCTATTGATGCATTAAGATCTCCCACATCCATTTTCATCTGAGCCATTCTGTTAAGAATGTCGGCATCAGGTTCTTTCGTTTCAATTGCAATTGAATAGGCATTCATAGCTTCACTGTATTTCTTTTGATCGAAATAGAGATCGCCAAGCCCCTTCTGAGCAACAGAATTCTTTGGATCTGTTTTAATAATATCGCCGTATAGTTTCTGAAGTTTAGCGGTATTCTTCTGAGCTCTGTAAACAATACCCAGCCACTCTGTTATTTCATTATCCTTTGCATCAAGTTCCTGTGCCCTTTCAAGATAAACCAGAGCTTTGTTCCAGTCCTTCTTTTCCACATAAACCTGTCCCATCGCTTTGTTTACAGAAACATCGCTCTTCATGGTGACTACAGCCATAGAGAGGTACTTTTCTGCACCTGCGATATCCTGACCGAAAAGCAGGATTTTTCCAAGCAGTGCGGAGACTCCTGCGTTTGAAGGAGCGCTCTTTGTAAGTGCGAGAAGTCTGCGTTTTGCCTCATCCAGCATTCCATCTTCAAAAAGAAGATTAGCCAGGTCAATGGAAGAGGAGATATCATTCGGATCTAGAGCAACTAGATCTGTCAGAACAATTCGCAGGTCCTCACGTTTGCTGAGCTTCTTGTAAATTTCAACGAGCTTTCTCTTTACGGCAGGATCTTTAGGATAACTAATTTCCAGGGCCGCATAAATTTCAGCGGCAAGCCCATCTTCAGCTCGTTTTTCGTAGATATCGCCAAGTTCAAAACCGACTGTCTTGTTAGACTTATCCATATTGAACAGCGTCTTCATAGCATCAGCAGCTTTACCGAATATCTTAGCCTCTTTGTAAATAGTACCAAGCATCAGATAATAATCTTTTTCATTCTGCGGACCTACTGCCTCAAGGATTGGAAGGGCTTTATCCTTCATATCCATATTGTAATAGGCTTTAGCCACACGGTAGTTCTTGGTGACCTTTGAGGGATCTGCCTTTGAGAGTGCATCGACATACTTAAGAGCTGCCTTTTCATCGCCAATAGACAGATAACAGTCGACAAGAGCAGCTACAAATTCGCTGTTTTTGGGGTCGGCTGCAAGAAGCTTAGTGAAGACTGGTACAGCATCTTTATACATCTTCTTTTCATAGAGAGCTTCTGCATACTTTTCAGCATATACAGTTTTACCGCTTTCAAGGGCATATGCTCTGCCGTAAGCTGTAAGAGCCTTATCCTTCTCTGCGCCCGATTTGTAAATATCACCGAGTAGCATCTCTGTTTCAGCTGATTTCGGATCGAGATCTCTTGCGGCAAGGATAGCTGCTTCTGCTTTCTTTATCTCTTTTGTATCGAAATAAGCTCTTCCTAAAGAGCGTTTAACAGCTGGATCTTTTGGACGGGACTTCTGAACCTCTTCGAGCATTGTTATCGCTTTTTTCTGATACTTGAGAGCAACATATATCTCGCTAAGATACTCAAGAGCCTGAGAATGATCCTTCTTTAAATAGAGCACCTTTTCAAAGGCGTCAGCAGCGGATACGGTATCGCCTCTGACAAGATATGCATACCCAAGATCATAATTGAGCTGCCAGTTCTTGGCATCGATATAAACGGCCTTTTTTAGCTGATCAATTGCCTCGAGATAATTCTTCTGCTGCATATATAGCTTGGAGAGAGAAACATAACAGACGAGACACTCCCCTTTTATAGTTGCAGCCTTTTTAAAGGATGCTTCTGCTTCTGCATTTTTACCTGCGGCAAGCTGCAGCTCACCGATTTCAGAAACTGCATCACCAGCTCTTGGATTAAGATCAACTTTCTTTACAAGCATCTCAAGAAGCTTAACCTTATTATTTAGAGTTCTATAAACTCCAATCAACTTGTCTACAACAGATTCATTTTTAGCTTCTGCCTGTAAAACCATGTTGTAATAGGAAACAGCATCAGCAGCCTTACCAGATGCTGTAAGAGCATCTGCAAGAGCCAGGGACGCCTTTACAGAATTTGACTGCTGCTTTACCGCAAGAGTCAGATTCTGTACAGCCTGAGGATATGCTTTATCATTGTAATAGATGACACCCGACTGATAGAGCGCATCAAAGTTATTAGGCTGCACCTTAAGAATTGCGAGATATGAATTCAAAGCCTGCTTAGGGAAACCGGATCCATTATCAATATCGCCGAGCTCTTTAAGACTTGCAACATCTGCAGGATCAAGAGTTGTCACAGTTGAAAGAGTTTTCCTGACGTCCTCTTTGCGATTGAGTTTACGATAGAGTGCAAGTAGGTTCCTTGCAACATTAACATCCTTCACCTTAAACAGGAAGGCTTCATAAGAGCTTATCGCCTTATCGTTATTTCCCAAGGCAGTATGGAGATCGCCTATTCTCTTTTTAAGAACGAATCTGGAGGAATCAACTCTTACAGCCTCCTCAAGATAAAAGAGGGCGTTTTTGGAATCCTTTTCAGACTCGAAAATAGTTCCTGTTCTCTCTTGACACTCTGCATTGTTTGGGTTGATACGCAGAACAGCAATATATATGCGCTTAGCTTCAGTAAAACGCTTTGCATCGAAATAGAGACTGCCGATTGCGTAGTCATCTTCAATAAGCTGCGGACGACCTTTATAGACTATATCAAACTCGGCAAGTGCCGGCTGAATCTGCTTTGTCTGAAGGAGCGCTCTACCCAAACTTGCGTGAGCTTCAAGATCTTTGTCGTTCTTTGCAAGATACTGTTTGTAAATAGGAATTGCGGCTGCAATGTCACCAGCCTTGTATAATGCCTCAGCCCACTGTTTGATGTAATCAGCATTATCCGGTTTCAAAGATACTGCCTTTGAGAAATAACCTGCCGCCTCTTTAAAGATGGCAACATCTTTTGCAGTAGCTTGAGTCATGCGGATCTGGCCTAGCATAAATAGCGCATCGTCAAGCTTTGGTGTTATCGCCAATGCCTTTAAGAGACGCTGTCTTGCGTTAGGATATTCGCCAAGACGGAAGTTCATGCTTCCGGACTTGTAGTGGTATTCCGCCTTGGTTTCTTCTGCATCTGAAGCCATATCGTAAAACTGAACTGCCTGCTTTATATCGTTAGCAGCTTCATAAATCTTACCAAGCTCAAAACTTGCTTCGTGCAAGTATGGGTTTGCCTCAACAGCTTTATAAAGGTGGGCTGCCGCGCTATCTTTATTTTTCATATCAAGATAGAGGAAACCAATCTTTTTCTCATATTCATCCGGATTAGGTGGATCAAGAGTAACTACCTGCCCATATGCCTTAATAGCGTCTGCTTTCTTTGCAACAGATTCATAAAGTGAGCCAAGAGTAATCCAGGAATCAATATCTTTAGGATCAATCTCAACACTCTTTTTGTATGCGCGGATTGCGTTTGAATCATTCTTCAATGCCTGAGAAGCCTTTGCCATTCCAAGCCATACAGCTTTGTTTGATGGTTCTGCCTTTACTATGATTTCATAAACTGGCAGAATCTCTTTGTTAGCTTTAAGCTTTTCGTAAACAGCTGCCAAGGCTTTTGCTGTTGCAACCTCTCCCGGAACTAGTTTCAATACTGTTTCGTAAGATGCTGCTGAATTCTGCAATGTTGCAGGGGCTGCAGCATAAACAACA
>JAEUSG010000665.1 GCA_016788315.1 Fibrobacterota bacterium
ATAATACTAAGGGCTCGCCATGGCGAGCCCTTAGTATTATTAGCCTATTTTTTTCCTTGATCTTTTGCCTCATTTGTGCTATATTGGTAGGCAAATAGGCAGGCAAATATGGAAAACATAGAATCGAACACCTCGGGCAAAAGAGAAATTCTCAGGTCTCATCTTTTGGATTTAATCCAAAAAGGGCAGATTAAGCCTGGGGAGCCGATACCATCCCGTAATGAACTGATGGAACAGTTCGGATGTGCCAGGGCTACTGTAGATTATGTAGTAGGCAACCTTGAACGTGAAGGGGTATTAACCTCTGAAAGGGGTAAGGGGACCTTTGCTGCGCAATCGGAGCCAGTTAATTCAATCGAGGCTGCGGCAATTATCGGGTACGGCGGGGGGTTAAGTTGGCCTGCAGAAGTTGAACAGGGGCTTTATACAACATTCAAATCTGATTTGCCGGTTTCAAGATTTACTTATGACGAGATACAGGTGCCATCAGTCTGGGAAAGATGTAAATCACATCGCGCACTTGTTTTCGTAATGCCTAATGCGGCTCATGAGCATTATCTGATAGAAGTCCGTAAAAAAGGAATTCCACATTTAGTAGCATATCGCGACCCTCCTGAATCTTCCTTTGTCTGTGTGGATGTAAGAAACAGTGTCTGCGAACTTG
This sequence comes from Fibrobacterota bacterium, assembly GCA_016788315.1. Taxonomy (GTDB): domain Bacteria; phylum Fibrobacterota; class OXYB2-FULL-49-7; order OXYB2-FULL-49-7; family JAEUSG01; genus JAEUSG01. The sequence continues at coordinate 665 of JAEUSG010000665.1, forward strand.
TTAAAAAGCTACACAAAAAAGGCTGCACAAAAATTGCGTGGTTCGGACTTGTTCAGAGTCGTTATAATTTTCCTGAACGCAGATATGCCGGCTATCTTGAAGGATTACTTGAGACTGGTTTATGTTTCAGGCGAGATTGGGTAGATATGGATCCCTCTATAAACGATGTGTCATTTCTGGAATCATTGTTTATAAATGAGAAAGAGCGCCCAGACGCTCTCATCCTGGCGCAAAAACCGATGAGTACAGTTCTTCCTGTTCTTGAGCGTGCAGGTATTAAACCCGGTCATGAGATAATACTGGCCTCGCTTGACGAAATCAAAGAGGGAACATACCCCTTTCCTGTCTGGTCACTTGCAAAAATGACACGTGAAATTGGTGCAGAGTCCGGTTTGCTTCTTAATGAATTCTGTAGAAATAAAACTATCAAAGATAACAAACAGCGGTACATTATGCCGCCTGTAATAGAACAATAAAGGAGTTTTTTATGCGTTATTCATGGTTTACTGTTGGTCTACCAGAGAGTACTCAGGTTGAAGCGGTTGCTTTAATGAAGAAGTATGGATACAACGGCATCGAGTGGAGAGTTGTTGCAGACAAAGGTGATACAGCAAAACCGGGGTTTTGGAGCGGTAACAAAACAACATTACAGGACGATTGGGATGACAGCAAATATAAAGAGATCGCTGACATGACAAGAAGCGAAGGACTTGACATGCCCAACCTGGGCTCGTATGCAAAAGCTAATGATCTTGAAAAAGCAAAACGGATGATTGAAATAGCTGCAGTAATGGGAGTTCCTACACTGCGTGTAAATGTGCTCGGATATGACGGAAAAGAGAACTATAACGACATCTTTAAAAAAGATACAGACAACTTTTCAAAAATAGTTGAATTCTCAAAAAAGCATAAGGTAAAGCCGCTATTTGAAATACATATGGGTACTATTATTGCATCAGCAAGTGCAGCATTACGGTTTGCATCTCAGTGGAAGAGTGATGAAATCGGCGTAATTCATGACGCAGGCAACATGGTTTACGAGGGTTTTGAGAATTATAAAATGGGAATAGAGATGTTGGGAAAATATCTCTCGCACGTACACATAAAAAATGCCGTTAAATTATATGAACCTGTTACGGGGGCGCAGCCATTGCTTTGGAAAACAGCAGCAGCCCCTCTTAGAACCGGCTGTGTAAACTTCAAGGAACTGATAACTGCATTGAAGGAGACAGGGTATGATGGCTGGCTTTCAATTGAGGATTTCTCAACTGTAATGACACAGGAAGAGAAGGTTCGTGACGGAATAGCTTTTATCAAAGAAATTGAGAAGTCAATATAAGGAGATATAAAATGGATAAAAAGATTAAAATTGGAATTATCGGTCTTGGAGCAATGGGCAAAGGCCATTATAAGAATATCAAGACAGTTCCTGAATTTGAAATTACAGCACTTTCAGATGTTAATATGGACGGCATGAAGGATTATTCAGAGGCCAAATTTGCTTCTGGAGAAGAATTGATAAACAAAGGTGATGTTGAAGCCATCGTCATTGTAACTCCTCATTTTGACCATGTTCCTCTCGCTGTGGCTGCTCTGAAAAAAGGTCTGCATGTTCTAATAGAAAAACCTGTATCTGTTCAAATGAAAGATGCAAAAATTCTGCTGGATGCACATAAAGATAAGGGCAGAGTTGTAGCATGCGTTTTTAACAACCGTACAAGTCAGGTATATATGAAGATGCGCGAAATGGTGTCGTCCGGCGAACTTGGCGCAATTCAACGTGTTAATATGACCGTAACTCAGTGGTTTAGATCAGATGCCTATTTTAAGTCCGCAGGCTGGCGAGCCACATGGGCAGGTGAGGGTGGTGGTGCTCTATTGAACCAGTGCCCGCATAGTCTTGATTTATTGCAGTGGATTACAGGAATGCCGAAAAGAGTTACAGCAAATGTTGGCTTCGGCAAACATCATGATATCGAGGTTGAAGATGAAGTTACTGCCATCTTGGAATATCCAAATGGTGCAGTAGGTACTTTCGTTACTTCAACCGCTGAAGCTCCCGGTCTTAACAGAATTGAAATTGCAGGTGATCAGGGGCTGCTTATTTGTGATAATAATAATCTTACCTATACAAGAAATGAAGTGAGAGCGAAGAAGTTCTTAAAAGAGACAGAAGAGCGTTTTGCAGTACCTCCGGTTTGGAATGTTTCGATACCTGCAAAAGTTCCCACGTTTGACGAACTGCATCAGAATATTCACAGGAATTTTAAGGATGCAATTCTTAAAGGTGTTGCTCCTGTGGCTTCTTTGCAGGAGAGTGTCAATTCTCTCGAATTGGCAAACGCAATGCTGCTTTCGGGCTTCCTGAATAAGCCAGTTGATTTGCCAATAGATTCAGAGATCTATGCTGCCGAACTTGAGAAGAGAATGAAAACATCAAGATTTAAGAAAGGCTGAGTATGGCAAACCATAAACTTGCAGGATTTGCTGATGAGGCTTCAACCGAAATTGAAAAACAGATTGAGGTAACTAAAAAGTTAGGCTGGAGCGGAATTGAAATTCGAACAGTTAAGTCAGGTACAAAGAATTCTCATTTTGATGATCTTGCCGATGATGAATTTTACAGATATGCCGATATGATTGCTGAGGCCGGTATTCAGATAATTTCTTACGGAACGCAGATTGCAAACTGGTCAAGAAAGATTACTTCTGATTTTAAGCTAGATACAGATGAATTAAAGCGAATCGCACCTAGAATGAGAAAGACAGGAACAGCAATTGCACGTATCATGAGTTATCCAAACGATGCGCTGTCGAATGATGCGTGGGGGAAAGAGGCGATAAAGAGAATTAAAGAACTTGCAGTTATTGCTGAAGCCAATGGTATTATGCTCTGTCATGAGAACTGTTCAGGTTTCGCCTCTCAATCCGCAGCAAATACGTTGCGCATGATTGAAGAGGTGAATAGTAAAGCTCTGAAACTGATTTTTGACACCGGAAATTTCTGGGAGGCTGGATATTCATCATTAGCATTCTATAAAGCGGTGAAAGAGCATGTTGTACACGTCCATATCAAAGATTACAAAAAAGATCCTTTGGCTGAAAAGGGATGGAATGCTGTTTTTGCCGGTGAAGGTGCTGGAGAGGTTAAAGAGGTTCTTGCCGAATTGAAAAGAGATGGTTATAACGGTTGGTACTCTATAGAACCGCATCTTGCCGCTGTTGCGCATGAGGGCAAAGCTGCTGCAGGCGGAGATAGCTTCGAGCTGTATCTGAAATATGGCCGGAGTGTTGAGCAGTTGTTGAATTAGCATATTCTGTTTCGGCCCTTCGGCTACGCTCAGGGACCGAAAAAGGCAAGCAAGGAAATACTTAATGTAGTCCTTTCTTTGTTGTCTCATTCTTTCTTCGTTTCCTAATCATTTCTTCGTCCCCTGAGCGTAGCCGAAGGGGATTTAGTATGAACTTGAAAAGTTAGTCATAACTAACTATATTCCTTGCATGAACCTAACACAATGCATGCAGGGCGAAACGGTCAGAGTTCTTAAAGTTGGCGGAGAGGCTGATATAAGACAGCGCTTTACCGGTCTTGGGATTCTTCGCGGCGCTGTTGTTAAGATTATCAGATACGCTCCGCTTAAAGATCCTGTTGAGATAATGGTAAAGGGGACGCGTCTCTCTTTACGTGTACAGGATGTTGAGTTCATAGAAGTAGAGAAGGTGCAAACGTGAAAACTCTCAACTTCCTTTTAACCGGCAACCCCAATTGCGGTAAAACAACCCTTTTTAATTCTTTGACCGGTGCAAGACAGAAAGTTGGAAATTGGGGTGGAGTAACTGTTGATGTTACTGAAGGACATTGCTCTGAAAACGGCCGTGATATTACCTTCGTCGACTTGCCCGGAACATATACACTTTCACCCCAGAGTTTTGAAGAGCGTGTAGCTCTTGATTGTCTGCTCTCACACAAGGCCGATCTATGGGTTAATGTTATAGATTCATCCAGTCTTGAACGTAATCTCTATCTTACAGTACAACTGCTGGAGATGGGGCAGCCAATGATGCTTGTTTTCAACATGGCCGATGAGATGAAGCGCAATGGCATCATTGCAGATACTGAAGTACTAGGCAAGATGCTTGGCGTTCCTATTGTAAGAACTATAGGCAGAACGGGCGAAGGTACTCATAATCTTATTAAAACAGCACTTGATACAGTCGATGGCCATGTGCAGGATGTGCGACCTGTCAAAGTGTTCTATGGAGAAGAAATCGAAGAGGAGATAGCAAGGCTATCCAAATATCTGGATGTACTCTTTCCTGAATGTATAGCCGTTCCTATCCGCTGGTATGCAGTTAGATTGCTCGAAAACGATCCTGTTGTTAATGAACGGATAGCCGCACTTGAAGGCGGACAGGCGGTTCTGGAACATGCACAGCGTTCAATAAAGCATCTTCAAAGCATCTATAACGATGAACCTAAAATCGTTATCGCTGAACAGCGATATGGTTTTGTCAATGGAGCGATACAGGAAACAGTTAAGTACACAAAACCAGATGGCGTTGATGTAACAGAAAAGATAGATGATGCTGTTACGCATCCTCTTTTGGCCTATCTCATTTTCGGTGCTTTAATGTGGACTCTATTTACGCTAACATTCAAACTTGGCGAATATCCGATGCACGCCATAGAGTATGGAATATCGCTCCTCTCTGGATTTCTTGCTGAAACTATGTCAGACGGCCTTTTCAAATCTCTGCTGATAGACGGCATTGTTGCTGGAATGGGTGGCGTGCTTGTCTTTCTGCCAAATATAATGATACTGTTCTTCGGTATCTCGCTAATGGAAGATACCGGATATATGGCTCGCGCTGCATTTATCATGGATAAGGTTATGCATGGAATGGGGCTGCATGGAAAAAGCTTTATCCCTATGGTTATGGGACTAGGCTGCAATGTACCAGCAATAATGGCTGCGCGAACGCTTGAGTCTAGAAGTGATCGTATTCTTACTATCCTTATTGCGCCATTAATCAGCTGTTCGGCACGGTTGCCTATTTATGTGCTTTTTGCTGGCGCCTTTTTTAAAGAGCATGCAGGTTCGATGGTTTTTCTAATGTATATCTTAAGCTTTGCCTTTGCATTTGCCGCCGGTATTATTTTGCGTAAAATTCTTTTTAAGGGATCTGAACACCCTTTTGTCATGGAATTGCCACCTTACAGAGTGCCGACACTTAAGAGCATATTTATTCATATGTGGGAAAAGGCAAAACACTATTTAAGCAGGA
>JAEUSG010000718.1 GCA_016788315.1 Fibrobacterota bacterium
CTATCTAACTCCAAAAGGTGTAAAAGAGAAAACCAGACTTGCAGGCGTATATTATAATCTGCTAACAAAAGAATATGAAGAATTAAAAAGAGATATGGGATTAAATTAAAAAATGCTCGCTTGTCGTGATATTTTGGTGTGCTATAAACAAACTGTAAGTTGAGTTTAAATGTGTTTGAACAGGCTTTCCGCGATGCTTGGTAATACAGATATTGAGTTACAATTGTTGGAAAGTTCTATATGGACAAAAATTTAATTGTATTGCTAGGATAATATTTAGCTATTAAAATCTAATGAATTCATTGAAGCAAAAAACAATTAGTGGTGTTATTTGGAGTGCCGTAGAGAAATTTTCAGTTCAATTTACGCAGCTAATAACAGGTATTATCTTGGCAAGACTTTTGAGTCCATCCGAATTTGGTATTGTGGGCATGGTTACCATATTCTTAACTATTTCATATGTTTTTATTGATAGTGGTTTTTCCGTAACTTTGATAAGGAAATTAGATAGAACTGAAACGGATTTCTCAACTGTTTTTTGTTTTAATGTAGCTAGTAGTATACTGCTTTATCTTATTCTTTTTGCTTTGGCTCCATATATTTCATCTTTTTACAATCAACAAATTTTAACTCCAATTGTTCGTGTCGTGGCACTCAATCTAGTTATCAATTCATTAACTGTTATTCAGAGGGTTCAATTTGCGATCAAAGTTGATTTTAAAATTCAAGCTAAAGTATCATTTTTGGCGGCAATAATATCAGGTTTGGTGGGTGTATTGGCCGCGCATGGTGGGTATGGTGTTTGGTCGTTGATAATCCAAACAATTACTAATAGCATAATCTGTTGCATAATGTTTTGGACGTTATCCAGCTGGAAGCCAATTTCAAAATTTTCCTTTCGTGCTTTCAAAGAATTGTTTTCATCAGGTTCAAAGTTTTTGGCTTCAAGCTTGATTTATACTGCAAGCAGAAATTCATATGCTGCTTTAATTGGAAAGGTTTTTACCCCCGCAGATCTTGGTTATTATACACGGGCTGATCAGTTTTCTCAATTCCCGTCATCAAATATCACAAGCATAATGGTTCGTGTTACTTTGCCTATATTAAGTACTCTTCAAAACGATGTTCAAAAGCTATCTCATGTCTATCGCCAGTATCTTAAATTATCAGCATATGTAGTTTTCCCTCTTATGGTAGGGCTTGCTGCAGTGTCAAGACCTTTTATAGTGTTGTCTATAGGTGAAAAATGGATCGAAGTAGTACCTCTGTTACAAATTTTATGTTTTGTAATGATGTGGTATCCAATACATGCGATCAATCTGAATCTTTTACAGATTAAAGGGCGTTCAGATTTGTTTTTAAAATTGGAAATAATTAAAAATGTAATTTCTATAACGGCACTGTTAGCCTCATTGCCGTTTGGCATAAAAGTAATTTGTATAACTTCGATATTTGTTTCTTTGATTTGTCTATATATTAATTCTTATTATACGGAGAAACTTATAGGTATTGGTTTCATTACCCAGATTTTTGATTTGTTTCCTACTTTATGCCGTTCTATGTTGATGGGGCTGGCTTCTTGGTATACTGTCTCTTTTTTTTCTTCCGTTGTTCTACAACTTACAATGGGTATTGCTGTAGGTGTAATTGTGTATTTCGTTCTGTCTGTTGTCTTTAAGTCTAGTGAATTCATTTCTCTGGTTGCTTTGATTAAGGCAAGGAAATAATTTGGTCTAGCAGCGAAAAAAGATTAAATTGATACAGGCCTGTGTCGGCTGAGGTACGTTAAATCTGATTTTAAGAGAGTAAAAATGATTGTAAGAAAAACACCAATTTATGTAACAAAGCCATCTCTTCCACCTATGGAAGAGTATTTACCTTACCTATCAAAGATTTGGGATACAAAACAACTTGCAAACAATGGCCCTTTTCATCAGGAACTTGAAGCAAAACTATGTGAATACTTAAAAGTTAAGTACATATCATTGTTCTCTAACGGTACGCTTGCTCTTGTCACGGCTCTGCAATCACTCCGTATCACTGGTGAAGTAATTACCACTCCATACAGCTTTGTTGCTACAACACATGCTTTATGGTGGAATAACATTAAACCCACATTTGTTGATATCGAGCCCAATACATTTAATATCGATCCCGAAGCAATTGAAGCCGCAATAACCCCGCACACCACAGCCATCATGCCTGTGCACGTTTATGGAAATCCATGTGATGTTCATAAGATTAAGGATATCGCTGATTCTTACGGTCTTAAAGTTATTTACGATGCCTGTCACACATTTGGTGTTACTCTTAAGGGTGAACCAGTTTTGAATTTTGGTGATCTCTCTGTAATGAGCTTTCATGCAACCAAGGTTTATAATACTTTTGAAGGTGGTGCTATCGTTTGTCACGATGCTGCAACAAAAAAGCGCATAGACAATCTAAAGAATTTTGGTTTCACCAACGAAACAACGGTAGTAACCCCCGGTATAAATGCGAAAATGAATGAAGCCCAAGCCGCGATGGGGTTGTTGCAGTTAAAACACGTAGATAGATTTATTGCAGAAAGAAAAGCCGTTGCCGAAAAGTATCGTGAAATACTTAAAGATGTACCAGGGGTAACGCTCTTGCACGATCTACCTGATGTTAAGCACTGCTACTCTTACTTCCCAATTTTCATTAACAAAGCTGAATTTGGCAGAACTAGAGATGACATTTACGAAGAGTTTAAGAAACACAATATCTTCACACGTCGATATTTCTATCCACTCATCAGCCAATTCCCTACATACAAGGGAATTGAATCTGCCCATCCAGGTAAAATGCCTGTTGCTGAACGTGTAACGCAGGAAGTTATAAATTTGCCATTTTTCCCTGACTTGGACGATGACACTATTAGTGAGATATGTTCGGTTATAAAAGGTAAGTAAAGTAAATATCATCGGAGTATATTAAGTCGTGAAAATTGGAATTATGCAGCCCTATATCTTCCCCTATGTTGGCTATTTTCAATTAGTTCATGCCGTTGATAAATTTGTTCTTCTTGATGATGTAAATTTCATAAAACGGGGATGGATAAACAGAAATCGTATTCTCGTGAATGGGAACGATTACTTGTTTTCGATTCCAGTCAAAAATGCCTCACAAAATAGGTTAATTCTGGATTGTGAATTTTCAGATGAACCATGGCAGGATAAATTCCTTAAAACCATCGAATTCAATTATAAAAAAGCTCCATTTGCAAATGATGTAATTCCACTAATCGAACGAATCGTGAATTTTGCTGATAGAAGAATATCGCCTTTCGTTTATAATCACTTGAATCAAATATTCGGATATCTGGACTTTAAAAAAGAGATTATCCCATCTTCTGCTGTTTATAACACTGGAGATTTCAAGGCTCAGGATAAAATACTGGAAATTTGCAAGAAAGAACACGCAACACATTATATTAATCCTATAGGTGGTGTTGAATTGTATGATAGTTCAAAATTCAAAAATGAGAACATTCAACTCAGTTTTATAAAATCAGGTGAAGTTGTTTATGGTCAGGGTTCAGGTGAGTTTGTCCCGTGGCTCTCAATAATTGATGTTTTAATGTTTAATAGTAAATCGCAAATAGTGGAATTTTTAAATAGGTACACATTGGTTTCTAATGAATAATGGTTATATCTACAATTTAGGTCAGCTTTTTACTGCTATCTCAAACCGCTGTAGTGAACGGCAAGCTTTGAGATACCCAGATGGTACTTCATACACATTTTCTGAATTGGAAAAAACATCTAACAAAATCGCAGAGTATTTATTATCCAAAAATCTACAGCCGAGAGGTGTTGTAGCAGTTTTTAATAATAAAACTTTTCTTTCCTATTCGGTAATGTTAGCCTGTCTAAAAATTGGGGTAGTTTATACAAACCTTGATCCTAATAGTCCGATTGAACGTTTGAAAAAAATGATTCTTCAGTGCAACCCAGATTTGTTTTTTGTTTTCAGCGATGCAGTGTCATTTCTTGAACAATGTGCGTATGACAAAGATAAAACAGTAGTTTATAATAGTGATGAATTTGAAAGAACGATAGCTGGTAAAACCGATAGCTTACCCGCCGTTAACACAATTGTTTCTGGTACTACTCCAGCTTATCTTATGTTTACATCTGGCTCAACTGGCTTTCCAAAGGGCGTTACAATAACACATGCGAATGTTTTAAATTTTATTGAGTGGACAAAAATAACATACAATTCAACACCTGAAGATGTTTTTACAAACATCAATCCAATGCACTTTGACAATTCGGTCTTCGATTTTTATGCTTCGCTTTTTATTGGTGCTACTTTGGCTCCTGTATCAGAAGAGCTTGCCAAGAATCCAAGAAAATTACTCGATGCGATGAATGTTGTAAAACCAACTATCTGGTTTAGTGTACCATCTATGCTTGTTTATGTGCTGAAAATGAGAGCATTAAAGGATACGGATCTGCCAACATTACGAATTGTTACATTTGGCGGCGAGGGTTTTCCTAAAGGACAGCTCAGAAATCTTTGGGCTGTATGGGGTAACCGTATAACGTTCATTAATGTGTATGGTCCTACTGAATGCACATGTATTTGCTCTTCGTATATTGTCTCAGATAAAGACATGAACGATGATAATTTGCTTCCACTTGGACCAATTGCACCTAATTTCGGTTTTGTTGTCATCAATGAAGAAAACCAACCTGTTAAGGATGGTGAAATCGGTGAGCTTTGTATCACCGGGCCAAATGTTAGTGCCGGGTATTAC
>JAEUSG010000595.1 GCA_016788315.1 Fibrobacterota bacterium
TTTCATACAAACTCCTTTTATGTTAATTATAATTTCTATCATAATTAGACGGCTGAATTTGCGGTAAATTCCGGATATTTTTGAATTATATTGTATAAGTTACTTAAGTCATTACCAATCAAAGGGTTTAATTATAATGGATTTAGCTGTTTCTACTGAATATGCTTCACTTTGCGCTTTCCTTCTTGAGGCGAAGGATTCTATTGACAAAGCCGAGAAAAACGAAATTAAAGAACGGTATGCACTATTAGATGCGAGACTTGCGGCAGAATTATTATGCCGGTTTTTGATAAAATATCCCTTGGAATCTCTTTCGCCGGATGCTGCCAAAGAGCGGGAACGTTTCCGGGATGACGCACCAAGAATTACCCAGTATTGTGCAGTTTTGAAGGTAATGTATAGTAATGCAGAAACCTTGTTGATAAAGCCCCTAAAACATATTTCTGAAGATACAAATTCAGAACTTCATGCAGGAAGACAGCATCCACAAATTCCTCGGTTGAGTAATGTTAGAAATAATCTCATCGGTCTGGAAAGATGGGTGGCGGAAAAATACAGACAATATAATGTCCAATGCGAACAGGATCTTGAAATTACTGCACAGCGTGTTAAGAAAAAAGCTAATGAGTGGAATGGGAAGTTTAATACATATGTCAAACTTTTTGCCTCGTCAGAAGGGTTACAGAGAATTTCTACGCATACAGATGCGAGCCGTGATCTATTTGACGTCATTCTTAAAGAAAAATCTGTCCTGCTCATTGGCGGCAGAGGTGCCGGTAAAACTTATTCATGCAAAGCTGCAGTAGCATATTTATCACATCTGAAGTTGCAAAATGCTGAATGTCCAATATCGGAAGCGTTTTATGTGTACATCGGTGACTGTTCTGACAACACTACTATACATAGTGCTATTGAGATGAGCGGATTTCAGCATGCTAACGGTGCAACTGCACTGCTTCTTATTGATGGTTTTCATGAAATAAAGCCTGAATACAGATTAAAAGCTACGGAAGACCTTTGCAGACTTATAAATAAATCGCCGGAAAATTTAAGAGTACTCATAACTGCCAGAAAAGAAACGAGACCTAATCTGCCGGTTGAAACAGAGTTCCGTCTACTCGGTTTTAATCATTCGCAAATAGAAGAATACATTTCTAAAAATCTTACAAAGTCTTCTGTTGATGCGGAAAATCTGTCTGGTTTGATATGTAAAAAAGCACCCAGACTTCACAGACTTGCTCATACGCCCATTTTCTTAAAAATGATGGTTTCTTTGTACAATAATTCTACTATTGAATTAGAAACTTTGCCTGTCGGCCAGATTATCGAGAAATTTATTGAGAATGAGCTTCTCGGGAACGGATATCCTGATAAATACAAAAAAATGTTAAGCGATGCCGCTTTTCATCTTATGGCCGCTGACTGCAGCTACTTTACGGAGAGCGATCTTGAGCAGATTTCTTCGTTTAATACCGGCGAAGACCTAAAACCTTTCCTGAAGCTGAATCTGGAAAACGGCGTCTTAACAAAAAACGATCGC
>JAEUSG010000769.1 GCA_016788315.1 Fibrobacterota bacterium
CTGATGAATCTGATAAAACCACTGCGTTGGACTCGGCAGATATACCTGCCTGTTTGGTGCACTACCACGAAACTGAAGAATACTGGTATTCGGATGAGAGAAAATCACAGTATCAATATCCCTTAAATCCACGGTATCACCCGTGCAACGTAAATAGGAAGCGCTATCCATATCTAAAGACGATCCAGCAAATGCCTTTATATTTTTAAAAACATTTGTGAACACATGTCCCTGAACAAAAATTCCTTTTTTCAAAATCAGTTCATTACCCGATACTGCAAGCCCTTTAACGGTTGTTACACCTGACCCATTCAGAATTATCGACGGGAAAGTGAAAGCTATCGGATAGAAATTTGCACTATCGCTATTTGTAAACTCTAATGCACCGCTGCCGGCGTCAACGGCTGAAAAAGACCTGAAATCTGCTGTACCGCCTACTTTAATTGTATCTGTGCCGAAGTTAAATCTTTGGCTGTAGCCTGTCAAAGAGTTCAACCCCTTTATTTCTGCATCAATATCAAGGGTGCAAGACTTGAGCGAGTATAATCCGAAAAATACAGATTCTGAATCCGATGGCAAAGCGTCATTACTCCAATTAAGCGGATCGCCCCAATTACCGCCGGCACCTTCTCCATCCCAAATTCTGCCAGGCATAATTTCGAAGCCTGAATTACCTGATATCGATGCTGAATTAAGCGCTAGTCCATTGTTCCCAATAACAGTAACATTTGAAATATCAGCATACTCTACAACAACTCTCCCTCTGGTCACACCACCGCCATTAAGTGTAAGTCCTGTTGCAGCCTGAAGGTTTAGTTTTGTTGATGGAGTTCCGGACAATTGTATAAACTGACCTGCCGGAGCGGATAGAGTCAAACCGTCGAAATTCTTAATTGCTGTTGAAATGGCGTTCACTATACGCAGGGAACCTGTGGTTGTACTGAGAGACATACCATTTAGATCAAGTTCCCCTGCTGTCTGTAAAAAGCTGTATGCAGAAATAGGGTTGTTTAGAACTTTAAGAGTTGCTCCGCCATCATGCTTTACAGCAGGCAAGTTTGTCGCTGCTTTCGGGATAAATATCTGTTCGCCGGTTGACTTTGAAAATGTTATTGTTCCAGTTGTTGAAATAGTTCCTGCGGAAGAAAGATCCAAGGTATCTGAATACATCACTAATGGATTCGTCGCAGTTAGACTTCCAGAAATTTTCATATCCACATATGATGCAAGAGACCCTGTTGTCAACGTAACAATTCCTGTTGTTACAGGATTTGTTCTGACCGAGACTGTACCTGTTCCTAAAACAATCAATTGAGGAAGCGTTACTCCTGGAAAAGGGATAAATGTTTTAGGATTTGATCCAAAAAATCTTAACGTACCTGCAGTTTGTGAAAAAGAGGTGAAAGAATTCAGATCAAGCGTATCACCAAGGATACAAACATTGGCTGCTCCTGTCATAATAAAGTTACCGCCATTTACACATTTTACAGTTCCAAGACTGCAAGTTACAGCATCAATGTTAATAGAACCGTTGTCGACAAGTACTCTTCCCGAACTGCGTAATGGGTAGGCATTAACCCTTAAAGAACAGCTGTTTGTTACGATAATGTCAGAATATGCAGATGTTACATTGACATTGTTTGGAGCGAATGAAACTAATCCGGGAAAATTAAAAACCATTCTTCCGCCTAATTCAGAACGTAAATAAGTTCCATATCGTAAGTTTTGCGAATTACCGGAGAGAATAATTGTTGAGCCGGTAAAATCAACAGTGTCTGCGGTAGATGCCGAGGTGATTGTTCCTGTTATTGCAAAAGTGTCAACTGTGTTGTCAAATCTCACATTTCCATTTGTTACTGATAGTCCAGTTGTATTCCACTTACCAGATAACGATAACCATGGTGCTGTTCCTGCTGTAGCGTTAACGACTACTCTAGGCATCGTATCATTATCATGAGCGTAAAACATTGATGCCGTTGAACCGGTAAATGAAATTTGACCAGCATTCGGTATTATATCTCCACCGGAGCGTAAGTCGCAGTCTCCCGTAACCGACATTATGTAACCGGTTACTGCTCTAAATGTAAAATACCCGGTATAATCATTTTGAAATTTGACCGACGCTAATGCTACTGTATTAGCTCCAACCGAACACGGCTTATTTGTACCCTGATTATCAAAAACGATTGAATCACCGGCAATCGGTGCAACTCCTCCAACCCAGTTTCCTGCTGTTGTGAAAAGTTTGTTTGTTGCACCACTCCAATATTTTGTCGCACCTTCGGCATCTGTCTTTAAAGCAAAAAGTATTACTGCCAGCAAAACCGGCAAACCAGCGCCAGCACCTTCCTGAGAAAGCAAAGGTGACTTATCTGACAAATTCTCAATTTTTACACTCTGTTCAGTATGTGAAAATTCACTACTAAAGACAGAATTTGCTACTGGTGGCAGAGCGGTTTGAAGGATGAAGATATTGATGAGTAAACGACTAATATACGGATAAAAATACTTAACACAAAACTTAAAGTTATTTGTTAAATATCTTGATAAATAAAGAGATACGCGATTTAAGCCCAATTCACCCATAAATATATTATAGGCAAAAAGTGAAAATTAATCAATACAATAATATATAAAATTTAAGCGCTTAATCTTGCAGTTTTAGATTTGCTCTAAATGGTTTTGAAAAAGCAATTT
>JAEUSG010000774.1 GCA_016788315.1 Fibrobacterota bacterium
TATAGGGTTAATATCCCCACCATAAGGATATTCCCCCGGCTTTGTATTAAATTCTTCAGTAGCATATAAAGGAAAGCCATTCCAATCACCAGAAAATGCTGCTTCAACATAATATATATAACTATCTGCATTGCCACCACAATGAGCATCATTATTTACATGTTGCTTGTCGACAAGTTTAATTGTAACACTTGGAAAATTGAGTGTAGGATCCCCAATGGCTTTGCACTCAACACTTCCGTCTTGGATTTGTACATCCTCAATTGTATAATCAGGTTTGCCTAAAGCACACTGACAATTTTCATTGCGATAATCTTCATATCTTTTTGTCTGTTGTAATCCAGATTTTACAATACTTCCTGTTGGTGTGAATTCGATATCAACTTCACGCTGCGTATCATCGTTTACCCAAAAACCAGTAGATGCTGGATCATCACAATAATCAGAAGATCCTTTATCATATTGCAATGATACTTTGATTTTATACTTTATCTTGACCTTTATTTTATTTACTCGGGTGACTTTTGAAACCCTATATGAGCAATCAGCATCATTCTTCCAAACAGGCACTTTTTGAGTACCAGTGACAAGTAACGAAACTGGAATAGCTGTTGTTTTAAATTCTTTCAGATATCCTGCCATCTTAGTTCGCCAAACTACTTCAGAACTTCCTTTTGTAGCTCCGTTCTCAAGTGGCATACTTAATGCAGCAGTAGCAGAAGCATAGTCTTCAGGCGGTGTAATATCCTTTACCAAATCTACATTTACGGATGTTGAATATAATGTTGAGTTATCATCAGTAATCAGCGCCTTTAACTTGACGTCATAGATACCATAAGGCAAATCAGTTCCATCAGAAGCTGGACCACTCCAAGTTAATGTGTTTATAGCATCAGCACCGCTAGAAACTGTAACTGGTGCAGTTAATTCGTATGTCGTTCCATCCTTGATGCCTATCAATTGAACTTGTGCTTCTTTATCAATTTTATACGAGACAGTTACATCATTGTCTCCAACATTTACAGGAGGATATAACAAAGTCACATTTTTTGCATCTTTTTTGACTTTAGCATCTACGCTTATTAAAGCCAGAGAAGCGGATGTATTTACTCCATTTATTTCAACAGGAACCGACAAAACAAACCCGGGCCCATTATTTTCTTCAATAGCAATCAAACATGAATAGTTTCCATCAGGTACTCTTCGTTTCGTACCTGTTTCTCTATAATCCCATGTGTATGAAAAATGTGTGCCTACTGGATGATTAATTTTAACAAATTCACACACAGTTTTTTCAAATTGTCCTGATGAGTTCTTTTTGACAAACTTAAGAGCAATATCACCGTTCTTATTTTTTAGATCAAAAGCAACTGTATAACCAGCATTACCAGCAACAGCGGTTCCAGTTAGATTTTCCACAGCTATCCTACCTGAAACTGGATTATATGACCTATCAACTTTATATGAACTGACAGAAGCCTGTGCATTTGCAAGTGATGGGTCGTTCTTTTCTTTAGCAACTACAAGAAAAGTGACATCCGTACCGTCTGCCCAATTTGCAGGGGTGTCAAAATAGAGCAAAGCTGCTTTTGCAAATGGAGATGTTTCTGTTCGTGAAATATTTGAATGATAAAAATCTGGTGCATCTTCTGGGCTTTGGAATAACAAAGGAGCATAAATTCGATTACCGACATCAACGGGTTCACGTGTAAGCCAACCAGATAAATCTGTCAAATCAGAGGGCTTAGTATGAACGCCCTGCTTGTAATATACCTCATATTTATCAAATTCACTTTCTCTAGACACTGTTGCAATATCTGGATCACCTACATTTCCCATTATGTATATAGGACCATTAATCTTTTTATCAGGATTCCATCCGTTATCACCTGCAATTTCAGGAATTCTAACACCTAGATTGATATTTGCTTTTTCAACTGCTATCCCACCAAATATATCAGACAATTCCACCTTAAGTTCGTATGCACCGTCTCCCAGTGAAGCATCGTCATTCAAGACAAATTCATAAGGATCTGCATCAACACCTTTTGTCAATACTTTAGTATTCTTTACAAGGACTTTATTTAGTGTAATTTTGCACGTATAGTTATAGCTTAGTTTTGAATCATAACCAAACTGCTGCCAAAATACTTTAACGGTAATTTTTCCGCCTCGTGGAATTGCAGTAGGCAAGACATCAACAACAAGATTAGGCTCTTGATTTTCGATAATTATTTCATTGCAACTAACGCCATCGTTGGTAACAGCATTTATATAATGCTGAC
The DNA here is from genome assembly GCA_016788315.1 of Fibrobacterota bacterium. Taxonomy (GTDB): domain Bacteria; phylum Fibrobacterota; class OXYB2-FULL-49-7; order OXYB2-FULL-49-7; family JAEUSG01; genus JAEUSG01. Next base: position 2,286 of record JAEUSG010000774.1, read on the forward strand.
CAGCCGCACCATTAAGGCCATTATTTCCAAATTCGTCAATTGTATAAATCTTGAATGTGTAACGACCTTCTTTTACTGCATCAATTCCGGCTATCATTGATAGATCAATTGAGTTCAAGCTTGTTGAAATAAATTGATACCTAGCTGGAACCACTCCAGCATCAACTACTTCCACCAAGTCAATACGCAAAGACGAGACTTCAGCCAACCCAGGCGTGGCCGCCACACCAAAGTTCAATTCAGACGCACTCTTTTTATAAATAAGTCTATTGTCAATAGATTTGTTACTGCCACTTGTTACTGTCAGCACTGGAGGCACATTGTCAATTTCAATTTCTTTGACTGGAAGCTCTTTAGAATTATTAGCAGCGTCAATAAGCTTATATTGAAGATACCAAGTTCCTTCTGTTATCGGTGCGGCAAGTTTCACACTTGGATCGTTTAATGTAACTCGTATTTTCCAACGAATAAGATCATTGCCAGATCCATCACCACTTTGCAATGAAACATCAATAAGCTCTACGTTTGTAGTAGTAGGAAAATCATTGTTAAACTGATCCTTTATCGAAGAAGAGACTAGTTCCACATATGGTTCTAAAAAGCTACACCCATTCGTATATGTACAACCGTGACCCGTAATATACTGTGCTAATGTTGGTGATGAGGTAAATTCACTCACAAAAACATATGGATTTCCCGTAATTGAACCTTCCTGGTGGAAATCTGATGTTAATGTATATTCACTTAAAGTTCCACAAGTTGTAGCACTTTGAGGCGCTTTAACCTTCAAAGAGACAGTGTATTTTAAGTTAAATGGCAAAGTGGCAGGTGGCGACCAATTTTTCAAGCCATCTCCTGGCCCCCACCAACTATGAGATAAATCCTGGGCAGGATCCATATTTATCGAGGTGTTACCGTCAGATATGACAGTAACAGGAATACCGGTTAAATCCGGATTAGCGTAAACATTGCAGATTATTCTTGTAGGTGAATCATCAAACAATCCGGTTTCATTAATCTTAAAATTGTATGGACTTACTTTTTGAGAAAATCCATTCAAAGGAGAAAATGTTATTGACGTGTATGTTGGTGCTTCAGAATCATAGTATATAGGTGCATCATTAACTACTTGTGCTACACCCGCCATTACGTTACCTACAAGATCGGTGGCTTCTGCTACTATTTCAAGCTCTGTATTGGGTTGTAAACCTGTGTATGATGCAGGGTTCCAATAAATCGATGCTGAATTAGAAGCGTTAAATCTAGTGGTATATAGCGGAGTTAATGTTCCTTTTATTCTTACATATAACCTACCATTACATGGTTCAGACAATACGCAAGAGGCTGCCAAATAATTATTACCTGAAACATATTGACCACTTTGTAGGCTATTATTTTCTATATGAGGAGGTGTATTATCTACTGTTCCAACAAAGGATTTGGTTGTTATATTACCAGCTAAATCTTCTACTTTTACATTTATTCGGTAATTACCTTCTGCTAAAATCTGCCCATCAAGTCTTGTGTCCCATTCGAAAGCGTTTATATTACTAGCATAAACTTTTTGAGTTCCTAAAATATATTCTGGTCCAGCATTCACAAAACTTCTC
>JAEUSG010000597.1 GCA_016788315.1 Fibrobacterota bacterium
CCTTTTGATGATGTAAAAAAAGCTATTGCAGAAGAGATTGCCGCAGAAAAACGAAAGAAAATGCTGAAGGCATTGCGCGATTCTTCTAAGATAGAGATTTTCTGGAATTACAAAGAAACGGCGGCTAAGTGAAAAAGATTCTGTCCGGATTTGCAGCTATTGCATTTGCCTCTTTTTCGTTTTTATCATGCGAAAGCGATGTGGTTAAGCCTGATGTTTTTGTCCTTGATTCATCTGTTTTTCCGTTTGCTGTAGAAGCCGCAAGGGCTTTGCATCTTTCTACTTCTTCTTTTCTTCATAACGAAGCAATACCTTTGGATACTGTTGCATATTCGCCGATTTACACAACAGATTTTCTTGCAAAGATTGACTTTAATAATACTAAGGCCTGTTGGATTGATTCTGTAAATAACCATATGCCTTATTATAACTGTAATCCGGATTGGCACGCGTATGCGGGTACTCTTAGACTTCTTAAAATAAGTGCAACCGCCTATAATATCGATAATGAGGGTATTGAGCTTTTCTTTTTTACTCCGGAGACGGTAACAACGTTAACTAGCGATAGCCCTCCTGTATTTCGTAAAGTTTCCGGACTATATTCCGCATATGTATTTTACACCGGTGGCTATTTTCGTTCTGTACCTCAGAGGTTTACAATAGATGATTTTTATTGCTTTAATTTCGCAGTAACGCTATACCCAAGGAACAGTCACACTGAAATACGCAGATATTCCGAATCGTCTGATTCAGTACCTTTGATAGCTGGAGGTAACGGTAAAATTATTCACAGCCGGATTTGGGAACATTACAGAGCTGACTCAGCTAAGATTAGGATGGGTTTATCCGTTACAGAACAGGCGGATGTCCCAATAATGTTTATGCGTTTTGCACATTATAGTGACAGAATAACCGGTTATGTAGCAGACTCATTGATCGACTCTGTTTTCTATCCATATGGTTCTGTCCTGACTAAGAGAAAAGCAGATAGTGTTGTTGTTAAAACAGGTACAGGTGGTAGTGATATTGTAAAGTTGAAGCGTTCCAGCGATAATAGTTTCTCGTGCGTTTGGTCTACAGGGACTGTTGAGTCTTTTTCTGCCGGAAATGGTTTCAGAAACTCGACAAAAACATTTAACGACAGCTCTGTTTTGTCACGTATAATCTCGGCAGGTACATTAACCGCCAGAATGACAACAGGCAGATCAGCAGACTCTATAGCTTTTGCTGTAAGTCAGGATACATTAGTTTGGAACAGTTTGATCGATGCAGAAAATATGCAGGGTAAAGTATATTGGTCTCAAGGACAGGTCTGTTCTAAGTTTAAACATGACTCTTCCGGTATGACTGGTTGGGCAGTAATAAACCCATGGACCGGTAACGGAAAGTGTTACGTTAGAGGTGAAGGCGGTATTATCTATACTTTTGTTGTTTCGTCAGATGGTACGGTTTCGTTGATTAGATAATTGATAAATTAAGGAGCATTAAAAAACTGTGTCTTCAAATATTTTTAATATACGTGAGTTCGGTGTGGTCGGCGATGGTAAGAAAAAAGATACAGCAGCAATTCAATCTGCAATTGACGCATGTGCAAAAGCCGGGGGTGGAACCGTATATTGTCCTCCAGGTACATATTTGATAGGAACGCTGGTTCTTAAAAACAGATTAACACTCCATCTTGAATCCGGTTGCGTATTGCAAGGTTCAACAGACAGGGCAGACTATCCTAAAGAGCTTGGAACACCTCAACCTAACGTTGATTCAGGCGACGAAAATAACTGCTTCGCTTCAATTTCTCCTGAACACCTTATCGTTGCAAAAAATCTTGAAGATGTAACAATTACAGGCGGCGGCAGAATTGACGGTAACGGCGACTTCTTTTTCGGTGAATTCAATCCTGAAGTACATTATTATACTCTGCCCGCAAAAGGGTGGCGTCCATTTAGAATGATGGTCTTCAGAGAGTGCAGAAATATTACTATAGAAAAAGTTACGATAACGAATTCTCCTGCCTGGACAGTTTGGCTGTCCGGATGTGAAA
>JAEUSG010000781.1 GCA_016788315.1 Fibrobacterota bacterium
GTAATAATTACGTACATACTCTAAAACATCGTCCATTCGTCCATTACTGAACTGGCTGTTTGCTTTTCGTAAATCTTCAATAAGAAAAAGGAGAAAGGTGTTGGCAAAAACGGAAATTTGAACAATGGATTTCCATTGTTCCCGTTCGCTAAATTCCAACGCTTTGAACATTTGAGTAATGGTTTTTGAGGTGGGCGATAATTCAACACTGGACCCAAAATCGCGTTGGATGGATTTGAAAATTAATTGTCCGGAAAGCCCGCTTAGACCAAACCAGATAAACTCCCAGTGGTCAGAGATGGCAGGATCGTGATAGTAGAGATAGGGTTGGTCTTGAGTACATAGAAATGCTTTTCCTTTGTCCACTTTATGGACGCGCCCATTCATTTCAACGATTCCTGCTCCAGAGAGAGTGTATTGTATAAAGAAGTACTCTGGGAGCGCTTTCATGATCTTGTTTTCCCATCGGTAGGTGATGGTCGAATCAACTCTCTCATGGCCGGTTTTATTGGCAAGCAATACGGTATTGTTTCTGTAATCAAATCGAGGTAGAGGGTAGTATTTCCTGAAAATCACAAAATTATAATCCAATCGCACAATTTTTATATGGATTCTTTTTTTGCACTAATATACATTAAATATAAGAATTTTAGAAATTGTTAACATGTCACAAATTTAATAAATACTGTATCATAGGAGATAATCAATGAATCGAAAATTTATGATATGTCTGATTCTTTTTATGGCTCAGATTGGTTATTCTGATACCCTCACTTCGCTAACCTGTGAATACAGGTCGAATCCCTTTGGCATTGATGTGACCGCACCGAGATTGGGGTGGGTGTTTCACTCACCTGTAAATGGACAAAAACAGACTGCTTATCAAATCATGGTGGGGAGTAGCTCAGCTAACGCAGACATTGGAGATGTGTGGAACAGCGGTAAAATTACAAGCAGTCAATCGGTGCATGTTGTTTACGCTGGTAACACCCTTTTGTCCGGGCGCCGTTATTTTTGGAAGGTTCGAGTGTGGGACAAGGATGGGACGCCCTCAAACTGGAGCGAAAAGGCAGTTTGGTGTATGGGGAAGCTTACGCCCAGCGATTGGAAAGGGGCATGGATTGGGTCGGGGCAGGAAATGGTCTCCGTGAATTTACGAAAAGAGATAACTTGCGCTAAGACCATAAAATACGCTACGGCTTTTATGTCCGGGCTTGGGTATTCTGAACTTTACATTCAAGGTAAAAAAGTTGGGCCGGCAGTTCTTGGGCCTGGCTTTACAACTTACACTAAGCGTACTTACTATGTCGTAGAGGATGTAACCTCTTATCTCAAAACAGGAACGAATGCCATTGGCGTAATGCTTGGCAACGGGTTTTATTGTACGCCCCCTGGAGGCTATGTCAATTGGAGCACTTATCCATGGAGGGATGCTCCGAAGCTTCTTCTTGATATTGAGATTGAATATGAAGACGGAACAACACAGAGTCTTTCTTCTGACTTAAGCTGGAAATGGTCCTCTAACGAAATTACCTACAACAGTTTATGGGATGGGGAGAAGATTGATGCTCGATTAGCAAAAAATGGGTGGGATAGTGCGGGTTACAATGATGCTTCATGGTCCTCTGTTGTACCAGAAGAAGCCCCAGCAGGTAAGCTTTGTGCCAGACCTGAAGCACCGGTCATTGTCACCCCAAGTGCTCCCGTTTCTGTGGCGGGAAATTCCTTTACCTTTGATGCCCTTGGTTTGGGATGGATACGCATTAAAACAAGTGGGATTAGTGGACAGAGATTGACAGTAAGCGGCGCTTTTCCGAATGAAATTATTCTTGCTGGTGGAGGCGAAGAGGAGCATGCTGCACGATTCTGTTTTGGTGCGGTTGAAAAAACAGTGACTGTAAATGGGCTAACCTCTGCGGCAACAGTAACGCGCGAAGCAACTCATCTTAGTATGAAAAGTATTGGATCCTTTTCCAGTTCCAGCCCCTTCTTGAATAATCTGTTTGTAGTGGACCGTCGTGCGATTGTTAATTATTTACTCGATTTTCCAATTGACGGTACGCGAGAAAAAGACGGATGGACAGAAAACGCGCAGAACATGATGGAAACAGTTCTCTATCATTTTGATGCGCTGCCAGCCTATCACAAATGGTGGCAGGACATGAAAGATTGTCAATATGGTGATGGCGGCATGCCTGAGATTGCACCGGGGCCGGTTGATTACGAGACAGTGGGCGCATGGAACAGTCCGTGGTGGGGCGGAATGATTGTATGGATACCGTGGAAGCTCTACGAATTTACCGGCGATGTTCGATTCTTGGAAGAAGGTTATGACGCTATGAAGGCTTATGTCGATTACCTCAACGTAAATGCTGGTAGTGACCATCGGGTTTCAGGTTTCGGATTGGGAGATTGGGGCGGCTCCTGTCCTGGCGATGTCAATAGCATGGGCTTTTACAGTCATGCAAAATCGTTGAGTAAAGCCGCTGCACTTCTAGGAAAAACTGCTGATGCAGAGCACTACAGTGCTTTGACAACCGCTATCGGAGCTACTTTTGGCGAGGTCGATTACGGCAACCCGTTGGCGCTCTGTTTGGGAATCGTGCCAGAAAATAAGCGGCTGGCAGGACAGCAGGCGCTTGTTGCCAATGTCCATAATCATGATGACCATGTCTTCACCGGGTTTGTGGCAACTCCATTTTTTCTTCAATCTCTGATTGAGGCAGACCAGGCTGAACTTTTGTATAAAGTGGTTACGCAACCGACAGCGCCTAGTTGGAGCAGCATTATACGCAGCGATGGTGTTTTTGGCGAGTTCTGGGACGGCGGCGGGAACCCGATGCCCGGCGCGGCCGGGTGTGTGGGACTCTATTTATATCAAGGCTTAGGAGGCATTCGGCCCGATTCAACAGAACCCGGTTTTAAAAAGATTATTATCAGCCCCCTCATAAGCCCTCCCTTGTCCTATGTCAACTGCTCGTACGAAACACCGTACGGTTTGGTGGTCAGCAATTGGACACTAACCGGCGACCAGGTAACCATGGATATTACCGTTCCATGCAATGCAACGGCAAGCGTTAGGGTGCCTGCCGACTCGGTAAATGCTGTAAAAGAGAGTGGTAAATCACCTGTAACAGTTTCTGGAGTCGTATTCGACAAATTTGAAAACAATCGAGCCATTTACACAGTGAGTGCTGGTACTTACCATTTTACCTCAACGCGCAATTTTTTGCGGAAATTAGATTCTACTCTTATATGGAACGGCATTGATTCGGTGGCGACAGTCAAATATGATTTGGGAGACTCCAGTTGGAATATGAATTACAAACTGATTCCAAGAGCCCAATTGACTGCAAGTGCAACAAGTCAACATTTGCAAGGTCAAGCAAGCGCGGCTATTGATGGGAATATTTCCACACTTTGGCACACCAATTTTCCAGGGGTGTCGTTGCCTCAATCCATCACCTTGACACTTGCAGAACAGCATGCTATAGATGGGTTCGTTTATTATCCACGGCAGGATGGTTCGCAAAATGGAGAAGTGACCAAATATCAAATCAGTGTCAGCTTGGATAATATCACTTTTACTCCTGTAGCTAACGGCGAGTGGTTTGCGTTCAAACAGGTTCGCATGGCCAAGTTTCCTCGTGTCACTGCAAAGTATGTTAAAATGGATGTTCTGGAAGGCTTTGGCGGATTTGGATCCGCAGCCGAGATTGGGCTTGGGTATTTAGAAACTATGACGACTAGCATAAAGACAACGGTAAATAGTCACGAAGCGTGGGAATTGAATGTGGCTCCCAATCCTTTTAATCCCATGTTGAATATTCAAACACTGGGTTCTGGTATTGGAACAGAGCTGAAAGTTTTTGATGTTACGGGTAGGCTTGCAGCGAATTTAACCTCGGAGTTACGGCGTGGGTCGCAAGTTTCTAAAGCTCCTGTCATAAGCTGGAATGCGTCAAAAAACAGTTCGGGCGTATACATTGTAATGCTAAAAGATGAGAAAAGGGAGATAAAACGAAAAGTGATGTTGGTGAGATAAAGCGAAGGGCCTTTTGCAACTATTAGGTCGTCGATTTCTGAAGCTTGGCCTTATAAGAGATAGAATCGCTTTTGGTCGAGGAGCTGACTTATTTTGTAAGCATTCCACGTATTTCATATTTCCTGCTTTCTGCGGTTATTCTGAATAGGTAGATTCCTGCATGAACGGGTTTTCCTGCATTATTTCTTCCGTTCCAGGAGATCTGTTTTTCTGTTTTTGAAAGTGTTGACTGATATATAACTCTGCCATCTATTGACAATACTTCAAAACGCAGTAAACCTTTTCCTGAAAAGAGGCTTCCAAGATCAATTGTTGTTCCTGGATTAAATGGGTTCGGTCTTAAAGAAAGTGTATTTCCCCGTTTAAGGACAGGAGATGATGCTTCAACAGATGTATTAACATTATTTGCAATTACTCCGGAGTCCGTCTTTATAATGATTTCTGCATAATCACGAGCCATATAATGGTCAACAACCTCTACACGTAGTGTGCAAATTTTGGCAACATTGTAAGTAATTGAAAAAGTTTTTGACTGGCTGGAAGAATCAGGGGATACTTTCCCTGTTTGATAACCGTTTCCGTACCAATCATAAGCTGTAATTCCATCATCGGAGTCAATTGCCTCTACACTGAATTTCCATGACATGCCGCTATTCATGACCGGAGTAACACTAGTTATCAAAGGTTTAATGTTTGGCAAAGTCATTTTTGGTTTAAGAGATAAATCCCCATAAAATGATGCCCAAATCCAGCCATTTCCCCGGAGCCATGATCTTCCCCACCGTTCTCCCTTTGCTAGATAGTCACGTGTATATTTATGAGGTGGAAAGCGTGTTGCAGAGGTATCCCATAGATAAAAACCCTGTGAAATGTAGTCGGTAGGCGCCATTGCTAAAACACAACTGCTGTTTTTAACCAGCAGATGTTGGTTGACAATGCAGCCAAGTCCACCTGCATGACACAGATCGGCTAACAGGAATCTAACTGACACGTTGCTGTTTTGCAGCATAGATGTGTTATAATCCCATACTTTACCATTTGATCCATTTAATAATGCGTTAAATTGGCCTGCATTTCCATGTGTAACCAAATTCCATATTTCCCCACCCTGTTTGAATTCAAAATTAAAGGGGTGAGTGTTGTTATTGCTTGAATGTTGCATATAATTAGGCCAGATATCAAGCAGCTTTTTGCCATCGTTTCCTGTAATATGTTTTGCATACATATTATAAGAAAATGCGGTCTGAGGGAGTCTGCTTGCACCGGTTCGATAGTTATGGTTATTATCCAATGCTCTTTTTATCAATTCAACTTCTGTTCCCAGAGTTGTAATTGTTCTGCCATAACTATCAAGTCCGTATATTCGGGACATCCATATATTCATGAAGCCAGGAGTAAAATGGGCTCCATTATAGCCGGTATTCCCTACAAAATATCCTGTCACATTACTTAGCCCTTTGCGGATTGTATCGGCATCCATCTCTTCCTGCCACTTACTCATTGACCAGAATGCACTCTCTTTTGTTATGGATCCATTACCATTTCCACCTAAATATGGAAGCTGGCCGATTAAGATCGTTCCAGCTAACATACGGGTTTGATTATCATATTCAGCCACTAAGGAATCCCATAATTGTTTTGCAGTGGTATTTGAATATGCAAAAGGTAAAACTCTTGCTTTGTACCCTTCATTCTCCAAATCGTTTTTTAGGCGATTAACCTCGGTTTGAATTGATGTAAGAAGCGTTTGGTTAACAACAAGAAGAACTGTCATCGCACCCGGCTCAGGTGGAGTTATTCGAACTGCACATTTTACAGTTTGAGTGGAATCTTTATTTGTAGTTATCTTAAACGTAAAAGTATCCCCTCCGGTAAATCCTGTTTTTGGTATATATCTGAATCCTGGAAAGTTACGAGGAGTTCGTGGACGAACAGGTGTGTAATAACGGGAGTCAATCTCAATATTAGAGAAATATGAGATAGTATCAAACCAATTATTTATTACTTGAAGATCTCCATGTAATGGAGTTGAAACAACAACATTGACATTGGTAGCCGTTGAATCCCAGCCCCTGATAAATGGTACAAAACTCAATGTATCTCCGGTCTGAACGGAAACTTTTAATGGATATGATGTCATAGCCATAATTGAAAGGGAGAGTAGTAATAATGCAATAAGAGTATTTTTTTTCAGGTTCAGTATTCCTTATTTTGACCTGATGGTTTTACATATCAAAACTTTGTTTCCTGCT
>JAEUSG010000024.1 GCA_016788315.1 Fibrobacterota bacterium
ACTTGGCATGCTCTATTTTTATATTGGAGATAAAGAGCAGTCCAAAAAAATGTATGAGCTTGCAGTTTCAATAAATTCAACCGATTACAATACTATGTATAATCTAGGTGAGCTTTACCTGACCTCTTTTTCCGACCCTGAAAATGGTTATAAATGGTTTTTGAGGGTGGTAAGTATTAAGCCTGACCATAGTCCCGCTCTCAAAAAGCTTGGTATTATAGCTATGAATAACCGTAACTATAAAGAAGCTATTCTCTATCTTGAGAAGGCTGAAATGAGCCTCGAAAAGGCTTCTTCAGTCAGTGAAGTAGATGAGGGAGAGGTTGTCAAAATGCATATTCTGCAGGCAACTGCTTATGAAAGTGTTGGCCGTAAGGAAACTGCCCGGGAATATTTTGAAAAAGCACTCGCCAAAGATCCTGTTAACCGTATTGCACGACATAAGTTAGCGCTGCTTAACTGATTCGCCGAATTTAAAAAAAAGCTTGATTATTCCCCCCTTTCGAGATTAGTTTATCGCTATATGGGTAATGTAACAAAAAAGAACCTTGTCGAAATTGTTTCCACTCGTACCGGTTTAACCCAGGTTGATACAAAAATCATTGTAGAAAACCTGCTTGAAACTGTTTCTCTCTTTCTAGTCGATGGAAAGAATATCGAAATACGAGGTTTTGGCCGTTTTAAGGTCAAGGTTAAAAAGGGTCGTACAGCCAGAAATCCAAGGACTGGCGAAACAGTTGAAGTTACCGATGGTCTCAAACCTGTATTTGAAGCGAGCAAAGAGCTCAAGAAAAAGATTAACTCAGGTGTCCGCGAAAACACTAAATCAGAATCCACGACTATACCTGCTGCCGAATCCGCTGAACCGGTCTATTAAAAATATAAAAGAATTTTCTTTCGTATCTCTTTTCCCGACAATATCAAAAAATCTATTTTCTCGATGTGAAAATATTGGCTAGGAATCGCAAAGCGTTTCATGATTACGATGTTATTGATAAACTGGAGGCTGGAATAGTTCTGGCAGGAACAGAGGTCAAAACACTTCGAACGGGTAAGGCCAACTTTGCCGACAGTTATGCCTCTGTTGAAAAAGGGGAGATCTTTCTTTATAGTCTTGATATTCCGCTTTATGAGCAGGGTAATAGATTCAATCATGAAGCAAAGCGGAAGAGAAAGCTCCTGCTCCACGCTAAAGAGATTGAGCGGCTTTCAGGTCAGACTGAACAGAAAGGTCTAACAATAGTTCCCTTGTCAATCTATTTGAACGACAAGTCGAAAGTTAAAGTTGAATTAGGTATTTGTAAAGGACGGAAATTACACGACAAAAGAGCGGCTCTCGCCGCCAAGGAAGCAAAAAGGGCAATTCGTGAATTTATTTAGCTTTCTAATGCTTTTAGTATTAACCGCTTTTGCGGTTAATACTCCTCTTAATGTTCAGTTTACAATGAATTCCGGCAAAGCCTCTGCAGTTACTGCATTTCGGGATGATTCATCCGTTGTATGGATATCTGTTCCAGAAATCTGTTCCAGAGCAGAAATCAAAACTGTCTGGGCTGCTGAACGGCGTAAACTGCTCCTTTATTTCGCAGGTAAAGATATTCAGCTGATTGAATCAAATCCCTATCTTTACTCAGATGGAAAACTTGCTGATATGGGAGCGAGTCCGGTAATGGTCAAGGGTGAGATGTATCTTCAGGCAAAGTCTGCGGCCCTTCTTCTCTCTCTAATATCCGGAAAGGTGATGGAATTTGATCCTGTCAAAAATACCATTGTTTCTTCGACGGACAAAAATAAGGTTGTTGTAACCTCCGCTGTCAGAGATACTTCAAAAGTTATTCGCAAAGTTTCAGTTGAAGAGAAAAAAAATGGCACCATGCTCTCTATTTTTCTGCCCGATTCATTGGTTTACGATTTTACCTACTTTAAACCGCAGCTGAATATCAATGTGGTCAATGGACGCATTTCAACTTCCGAAATTCGACGGGATTCACCGCTGGGTCTCGTGAACGAAATTGATGCAGTTCAGTTTGCTGAGAATGGTCAGATTTCAGTCATCCTCTCTGACAAGGCTATGGCGCCGGAGGTCAGATTCAAATCATCTCCTTACAGAATAGAAGTTGTTATCAGAGGCAATGCCATATATTCTGATGAAAAGGCCGCAGCCGATTCTGCAAAGATCGATTCTGTGCGTCCGCAGACATCAGTTCAGCCTGAAAACAAAGCACCTTCACGGATTAAGACAATCATTCTGGATCCGGGCCATGGCGGGAAAGATCCTGGCGCTGTAAATAAAAAGCTGAAAGCATATGAAAAAGATGCAGTTTTGTCTCTTGGGCTTTTGGCGGCAAAAAAAATTGAGGAGCTTAATCCTGGTGTTAAGGTTAAACTGACCCGCGATACAGATGTGTTTATCCCGCTCGGAGAAAGAGCAAAGGTTGCTAATAAAGCCGATGGTGACCTTTTCATAAGTATACATCTCAACAGCATAAAAGGGAATGCTACAAAACAGGCATCGGTTACCGGACACTGCGTTTACTTTCTGGATGTTGCAAGAAATGACGAAGCTCGCGCCGTTGCAGCTCTTGAAAATGCAGCTCTTGAATTTGAGGAAAAGCCGGAAGTTTCTGAGGATGTCTCCAACGTCGATTTTATTTTAAAATCTTCAGAGCTGAATCTTTACAGGAATGAAAGTGAAGATTTCGCAATAATGATAGAAAAAGCAATGACAGAAAATATTAAGGATTATACTGCATATCGCGGTGGTGTTGATCAAGCTGGATTTTATGTGCTCCGCGGTCCTGAAATGCCCTCTGTCCTAATAGAGGCTGGTTTTGTCTGTAATCCAACTGAAGCACGATTATTATTCAATCCGTCAACACAGGAAAAAATAGCTTCAGCCATTGCTGTCAGTGTTGGAAAATTCAGAGAGAAATATGAAAACAAAACGTCTCCGCGCTGATTCTCGGCCAATTGCTGTATTCGATTCCGGTGTAGGTGGACTCACTGTTGCTAAAGAGCTTTTTAAGGCTCTGCCAGGGGAAAAGATTCTCTATTTCGGCGATACCGCTAGGTATCCATATGGTCCGCGCTCGCGCGAAGCTGTCTGCAGAATGGCAGATGAGTGCATAGGACTTCTTGTTGCGCGTGATGTGAAAATGGTTGTTATAGCCTGCAATACTGTCAGTGCAGTTGCGTTCGGCTTTCTAAAAGAAAAGTATCGTAATGTGCCAA
>JAEUSG010000131.1 GCA_016788315.1 Fibrobacterota bacterium
TGTATGGCAATGGAAAGATGACTCACTGCGACTCGAACAGAAGGAATCATATATAAGACTGTTCGAACCGTGGGGCTGGGTAATTGGAACCGGACTTTACATTCATGATGTTATTGAAGAGACAGCAAGACTCAAGAACAAGCTTCTTATTTTTTCTTTTGTTATTTTCGGTGCAGTCACATTTTTACTTCTTATAATAATCAGAGCAGGTTTAAAAGTTGAAATGAAGCGTTCACAGGCGGAAGATCTGCTTCTCGAATCTACAAAGAGATACAAAACTCTTGTCGATGCAGCTACAGAAGGAATGATACTCGTTCGCTCCCGCACCAAACTCGGTTATGCAAATCCTACCGCTCTTGAACTTATAGGTGTCTCTTCCGACGGTGTATCTTTACTTGAATTGAATGATATTCTTCCTTCTATCCCCGAGAATAGAATCATCAATGACACTCTCAAGTCTATCGACAAAACTCTGCCTGCTGAAAGTTTCTCATGTCTTATTAAAAGAAATGACGGTTCTCTGATTGAATGTGCAATTACTCTTCAGTCAACAGGAGGACAATCTGCTGATGGTTTCTTAATATTGCTTCGAAGAACTTCTGCACAAAATATGGTTAGCAATCAGACATCGGGGATTTTAGCCAAACTGCTTAAGCTTCCTTCCGCCATAGCGCAGGACATACGCGAAGAAATCTCAAATGCCGGAACTAAAGAGGAGATAACTGCGCTATGTCTTTCAGCACCAGCTCTTGTTCAGTCGCTTCTTGACAATGGTGCATCTTCACTCGAAATAGCCCGAATGCTCTCTTCAGTCACCGATGCAGCCACAAAACGGCTTATCTCACTTTATGAAAAAGAAAACGGCACATCTCCCCTTCCATTTGCATTCGTTGCATTGGGAAGTCAGGGCAGATTGGAACAGACTCTCTTTACAGACCAGGACAACGCGATAATCATTGCTTCAACAGAAAATGCTGAACTTGCGGAATCTGCCAACCGTTACTGTTCATCCCTGGCTTCATTTGTCTGTGCAGCTCTTATCGATTCCGGCTACCGGCGCTGCAAAGGAGCGGTAATGGCAGATAACCAGCAGTGGTGCCGTCCGATAAACAGCTGGAAGGAAACTTTCAGCGACTGGATTTTAAGAGCCGATGTAAAAGAGCTTATGGAATTCAGCATCTTTTTTGATTTCCGTACAGTATACGGCGACAACGCACTCTCTTATACTCTTCGAGAACATATTCATTACAGAGCAAAACATGCAGCACGCTTTTTGCCTCAGATGGCTCAGAACGCTCTGCTATTCAAGTCACCGATAAGATTATTTGGCATGGTTGTCACTCCTCAGAACAAAGGAGACAACACCCGCCTTCTTGATCTAAAAGCAGCTTCAATGCCATTTACAGGATTTGCAAGACTTTACGCACTCCAAAACGGCTTTACAGAGACGCATACTATTGACAGAGTAACAGAGCTGACACGGCAGGGAGTTCTTCTTCCTTCAAAGCTTGAGGAATTTGCAACTGCATACACTCTTCTTTTGCGATTAAGACTTCGTCATCAAGCCTCTATTATGCAAGCCGGCGGAACACCGGACAACCAGGTCAATTTTGCCTCCCTTGGTCACATTGAACAGGCTGTGTTACGCGAATGCTTCAGCGAGATTGATATACTGCAAGCAAGAATCAGACGTGACTTCTTCGGCGGAGAATAAAAAAACCGGACCCTTTTAAAAAGAGTCCGGCCTGTTTAAAAGTCGTTTGACTTTAACTAACTATTAGTGACCACTTGCTCCATCAGCACCGATACCTGTTTCAGATCTTACCTGCTGAGCAATATAACCTGCTTTATCTTTTGCACCCTGCTCACTCTTATCAAGTTTTGAGAATAGCCAGATCCCAACAAATCCAATTGTCATTGAGAATAAAGCCGGCGAAGCATAAGGGAACAATGCAGAGCCTTTTGGATTTCCAAGAGTAGCTTCCCAAACAGATGGAGAGACAACAGTCAGAG
This sequence comes from Fibrobacterota bacterium, assembly GCA_016788315.1. GTDB lineage: Bacteria > Fibrobacterota > OXYB2-FULL-49-7 > OXYB2-FULL-49-7 > JAEUSG01 > JAEUSG01. Next base: position 2,014 of record JAEUSG010000131.1, read on the forward strand.
CTACTGACGATATAAGTCCAAGGAATCCGCCAATCACTGCGCCGCGTGTTGTACAACCTCTCCAGAGTACAGACATGAAAAGAACAGGAAAGTTAGCCGAGGCTGCAATTGCGAATGCAAGTGAAACCATGAAGGCAATGTTCTGTTTTTCGAATGCTATACCTAGTAAAACAGCCACAGCACCAAGACAGAGTGTTGTTATGCGTGAAACCTTCAGCTCAGATTTGCTATCAGCTTTTCCGCCTTTTATTAC
>JAEUSG010000136.1 GCA_016788315.1 Fibrobacterota bacterium
AACAGGTTTTCAGAATAGGTTTTGCATTCATCTTCTTTTACCTGGCGCTTAATGTTGACTACCACTGGCTTGTAGACAGAAACAGACTATTTATGATAATCGCAGTAGGACTTCTGATGTATCTTATTGTAAATAATGGCGTTTCGTCAATTAAGGGTGCAAAAAGATGGGTCAGTATTTTAGGTGTTACAATACAGCCATCTGATATGGCAAAAATGGTGTTGATAATGTACATGGGTAAGATGATAAGCAAAAGTGAAAAGCATCTACAGGATGGAAATACTGAAACTCTTTTGTCTATGCTGGTAATTCCCGGAGTAATTATCGGGATGATCATACTTCAGCCGAATTTTAGCACAGCTGTAATTGTAAGTGCTATTATGGGTGTAATGCTGTTTGTCGGCGGACTTAGATTGCGTTTTGTGATGATGGCATTTGGTGCGGCAATTCTTGGAGGAATCATCCTTGTAATAAAAGCGCCCTATCGTCTTGCACGATTGAAAGCATTTATGAGTCCTGATCAGTTCATGACCAGCAGTTATCAGGCGAATCAGTCTCTCATAGGTCTCGGCAGCGGCGGCATTAATGGTGTCGGCCTTGGTCAGAGCAGTCAGAAACTTCTCTATCTTCCTGAGCCATTCAATGATTTCATCTTTTCAATATTGGGTGAGGAATTCGGATTTATTGGTATTATCATTGTGTTTGCACTTTTTGCAACTCTGGTCTATAGAGGTTTTGTTATTGCTTCAAAAGCTCCCGACAGGCTCGGTTTTCATATCGCAATAGGCATAACTACTATGTTTGCATTCTACTTCTTTATACACTCAGGTGTTGTTTCGGTCCTTTTTCCAACAACCGGAATTCCTCTTCCTTTTATAAGTTATGGCGGTTCAAATCTGCTTTTTAATATGATTGCGATGGGCATTCTTCTTAATATATCAACACAGTCAGGAAGGAGAATCGTGCCATGAAAAAGTATGATCTTATAATAGCCTGCGGTGGAACGGGCGGTCATATTTATCCTGCATTAGCAATTGCGGAGGCAATGAAGAGCTATCATCGTGATGTTCGCATACTATTTGTTGTTCGTGACGGTGCCATGGAGCAGAAGGTTTTTCCGGAAAGCGGATTTGATTTTATTACTATCAAATCGGCAGGATTTTCCAGAGTTAGTCTTAAGGCAAACATTAAACTGCTGTGGGTTTTACCATCATCATTTGTTAAAGCTATATCGGTACTGATAACCGCAAAACCTTCAGCAGTGCTTAGCACCGGTGGATATTCCGGTCTGCCAGTTCTGGCTGCGGCAAGAATACTAAGGAAAAAGATCTTTCTCCAGGAACAGAATACCTATCCCGGCGTAACAGTCAGGCTTTTCGCAGGCAGTGCGGACTGCGTATATCTTGGCTACAGAGAAGCGGCGAAGTATCTGCCTGTGCAGACAAGGTATATGGAAACCGGTAACCCAATCAGACTTGCTACTGGCAAAGCGGAGAGAAATATCAAAGGTGAACTCTCTATCGAAGGGAAAAAACTCATATTCGTTTCCGGCGGAAGTCAGGGGGCGCAGGCTGTCAATAAATTGATTGCATCAATGCTGCCCGAATTTATTGCTGACGAAAGCTTGGCAGTTGTGTGGCAATGCGGAAGAGCAAATGAGGATTTTGCCAGAAAAGCAGCTGATGGAATGAAAAATGTTCATGTTATGCCTTTTATTGACAATATCTACGATTATTATAAAGCGGCTGATTTGGCTGTATGCAGATCTGGTGCCATGACA
>JAEUSG010000142.1 GCA_016788315.1 Fibrobacterota bacterium
ACACCCAGTCTCTCCGGACCAATGAATGATTTTGGCCGCAGAATTGGAACACACATTCCTCGGCTGCGGGCTTTAAGACATTCCTCCTCTGCAAGGATCTTCGCCTTTCCGTAAGGACCGACACCAATAAGTTTATCCGTCTCAAAAAGTGGGTGATGGTCCGGGATTCCATAAACAGCAGTTGATGAAACATGTATGAATCTGTCAATCCCAGCTTTTTCTGAAGCCTCAAGAAGTATACTCGTTCCATCAATATCTGTCGAAAAGATGTCTTCCTTCTTATATAATGGAAGCGCCGCCGCTGTGTGAATCACAATGGATGTTCCGTTAACAGCTTTTGCTACTGCTTTAGCATCTCTTATATCACCTTTAACAAATTCAATTCTGTCATTTTCCGGATAATCAAACTGAGCAAGATCAAGAACTCTGATGCTTTTATAGCCTTCATTCAGCAGTTTTCGAACCATGTTTATTCCAAGAAAACCGCTGCCCCCGGTTATGAGGATTGTTTCTGTTTTATCAGTAGTCATTGTAGCATAAGATAATGATTTGAAGAGACTAAGGGATATAGGGACGGCCGTCTCGATACACCGTCCTACCGGACGGCACTCGACGGCCGGAAGGCAGTATGGTTAATTGTTGGATAGAAATGTCTACTGATGGGTCTAAAAGAAACAAAGTCTTTTGGGTAGTATAGGCAAGGATTGAATAATGACAGGATACATGTACATTCTTGAATGTGCAGACGGCACATATTATACAGGAAGCACAAAGAATTTACAAAACAGGTTATGGCAGCACGATAATTTTGAAGGGGCTAATTACACAAAGAAGAAACATCCTTCTAAACTTGTATACTACGAGAAATTCAAACGGATTGATGATGCTTACTATAGAGAAAAACAGATACAGGCATGGAGCCATTCAAAGAAACAAGCGCTTATAGAAGGTAATGTCGAAGATCTGAAAGTGTTAGGTAAGAAAAAATTCAAGATCGGCCGTCTCGATACACCGCCCTAGCGGGCGGCACTCGACGGCCGGGAGACAGGCTTTCTCAGCATGAGGGACGCAGCGCAACTCTTCAGTTTCTGGTTTTCATGTTTCTCACGGCTAGAAGTTCTTTCTCTATTTTTCTCTTCTGTCTTCCGCACATCGAGTGATTTGCCGTAGGCAAATTGTATCGAGATGTGCGATCTGCCGATGTTTTATTTGCTGATAAGCAAATTGTATCGAGACGTGCACATCCAAGACCGGCCGTCTCGATACACCGCCCTAGCGGGCGGCAC
>JAEUSG010000144.1 GCA_016788315.1 Fibrobacterota bacterium
CTTTTATCTTAACCGCCTGCGCCATATATCCTCCCGTAAGTTTTCGGTCATTATCTCATATAGATATAATATAGTATATATTATGAGCTCTAATAACCTACGATTATGGTAGGATTATGAAATACTACTTCAAAATAAATACTTTCTTACTTACTGTCCTTGCTCCGAATTCCAATCTTATGGCATAGAAATCAGAGGCTATTTTACTTCCTTTATTATCCACTATACTAAGTGGCAGCGAATGATTTCCTGCCCTTAAATTGACTCCATTAAGCATAGTTTTAACCTCTCGACCATTTGATGAATAAAGTTTAATAGAGACTATTCCATCAGAAGGTATATTGAAGTTAATTAGTGTTGTTGGATTAGAAGGGTTTGGAAAAACATCAATGTTTACGTCATCTGCATGCGTTAATGATCGCGACTCTTTCCCTACATGACTATTAGTCAGTTTTAATACATAAGTCTGGCAATTTGTCTCAGAATCCCAAATAAGTTTTCGTCTGGCATCATACATATAGCCGGAACTTCGAGAATCTGTTCCGCCAACTCCAATTCCTTTTGGGATATTTAGTAGTCGCCATTCATTTTTAGCGCAATCGTATATGACTTTTGCGCCGCCTATTTCGACTGCATATAAAACTATATCAAGATCAGGAATATAGACACTCTCTCTAAAACGATCCACTCCTGTTATTGTATTGTTATTTACCGGCACAATACTTTCTACTACACCTGTTGAGAAATTATACGCCTGTAATTTGGGGTTTGTTGATGTAGTTGCATGCAGCATAATAAGCCGATCTCGTTTTGAATCATATACGGCTCCTGACTGATCACTGTAATTATCCATCAGAGCAGGACCACTTACAGGAAGTTTAAACCACTTCATACTATCCGTATCCAATCGATACAAATCAAAGCTGGACGTTGATGATCCTCTGGCAGACCAGACAATGGTGCCATGAGGTGTTCTCGTATGTGATAACTGATAGCCACTTATGGTCATGTCAATATGATTGCGAATTCTTAAGGTGTCCCACTTCATTGATATAGGATCAAAAAAGTATGTGTAATAGTTTCGCATATGAACAAGTTTGCCTATTTCAGTATTGAAATCATATCTGTCATAAGAATGTGATGTCCAGGGATTACCTCCAAAGGAAACAATGCCGGGAGCTGCAGCATCGCCGGTGTAGTCAAGTGGATATTCCGGTGAAAAGCTTATGTGCCATCGATTGTCTCTGATAGAATAAACTGCTACATCAGTACCGCAGTGTGCAGAATGGCCGCCTGCATATTTAATGATAAGATCATTGTTTGGATCGAGGCTTGAAGTTCCCCAGTCTCTGTTTCCTCTTGGTCTTTTTGGTGCACTCACATTTACCCATTGATTTTCAGGAACGCTTCTTAAAAACGCTTCATTAGCAGCGGTATCGGGGGAAGGCAACCCTTCATCAAAATAGGATGGCACCCATGGGCCCTCTCTGTAATACACTGTATTTGGTGCTACTCCATAAGTCTCCGTTCCTGTTTCGCCGGCCGAACTAACATCGCAATCAATCTGCCAGATTGAATCGTTCTCGCCCAATGCTAGTACTTTGTCCTCATTGTCGGCAGCTGCTTTTATGGCACGCATCGAATGGAATTGAGGAAATTTTTCTCCGGAAAATCTCTTTACAAGTTTCCATTCGTTTGACAATGTATTGTATGTCCATAAGTCGCCTACCGGAAGCGGTCTATACACACCACAAATACTGTAGGATGAACATGAGGTATATTCGTAGCCACCAAAAAGGGCTAATGCCTGCTGCGCAGGAAGATATTGCAATGAGTGGCCGGCACGTGGACGTGGGCTCTTTAATGGACGCTTCTTTTCCCATAATCTTGTCGTGCAATCATAAATCCATGTGTCGCTGAAAAGAAAGTCAAGATGGTCTCCGCCAAACAGAACGATTTTTCCAGATCGGGCGTCATATGCCATTGCTGTATGTGCACGAGGATCAGGCAGTGTACCATTAAGCTTTGTCCAGGCCTGAGTAGAAATATTAAAGACCCAGCAGCCATTACTTCCATTCTTGGTATCAAGGCCGCCTCCACCTACAAGAAGTATCTCCTTTTGTATAGGATTGTAACACATTGTTCCCCATTGGAGCGAAAAGGTGTTGGGAGAACCGTCTATCTTTGCCGGATGAGTTTGAACACCTATGGTATCCCATCTTCTTGTTCGATGGCTATAAGTGATGGTCATATTACTTAGGAAATAGTAGGTTTTCCCATCATCAGTATCAACAGCAAATTGTGTAAAGACGTTAGACCCTCTGTAATGAGCTAAGCAGGGTCGAAGATAATTCTGACCGCCATAGGCCACGTTTTTCATCACAAAATAGGGGCTGTTAAACGTCGAATTACCCGTTTTGCCGAGACCACGTACATTTCCAGTACTATCTCCCCATATTCCATATAAAGAGTTATCAGGGAAAAAGTTTATCCATTTTCCAATCGTAGGAGTATACATGATTTCGGAATATGCCAAACTATCAGGACGTTGATATCCCATAGAGATGATAAACCTGTTACTATCTGGATAATAACTTAATGCTGCTTCAATTCTTCCGCCAGTAGAAGTTCTTGAGTGTAATTGCCATGTGTTTTTTGAAGCAAAAGTAAGG
>JAEUSG010000250.1 GCA_016788315.1 Fibrobacterota bacterium
CGTCTTCCTGCTGATACTACGGTCTATATTTCTGTTACAATACCAAGTATTGATGGTTATTATTCCCGCATAGTACAGGACACCAATACCGCTTTCCGCCGTACACCCCGTAATCCTGACCGTGAAGCTATCGTTATGTCAGCTGTTACTATAGATGCTGCCCGTCCGACGGATGCGGAGCTTCTTAACGGTCTTTATATATCCTATAAGTTGGGTAATCTTGACGCTATTCCACAGCGAGATCGTTCGACTATGCATATAAAGGTTATGTGGGATACATCAGATGCGTATGTGTTGGATCCAAATCTTCAGATACCTGGTCAGGAGATATTGTATCCTGCCGATCTTCTTTCGAACGAGACCTCATACAGAGTTGTTAGCCGTGGAGTTCTTCCTGGCCGTAAGTACCACGTAGCGGCTTTTGCTCTTGATACAGCTGGCAACTGGTCTACTGCTACAAGGATTAAAGATACTGTAAGTACTCCTGTTAATTTGGCTAAGCCTTTGAATCGAACCTGGAGTCTTGCTATAAACGGGTATAACAACATCAGGATTAATGTTCCTACGGAGTTTTTTACTGATGCTACACCGTCATCCATAGATTCCAATGATTTGCGCGGTATAGGAATCTGGATAATAGATACATCGGCTTCAGGATATGGCAGTGCTCTTAATATTGACGCCCTTCTTCGCAGCGGTGGAGTTGGGCTTGGTTCTGAGCATCGGTTTATTTTTCTTGATTCGCTGCAGCTAGTGGCGCTTGATAATCCTGCCCGTGGTGCGAATCGTGGGGTTATTGACACGTCAATTTTGCGGCATAATAAGCGTTACAATATTATATGCTCTCCGCAGAATATGTTCAATAACTGGGGTTCTGCAGTTTTGGGATCAAGTCAGTTTTATCGGGCAACTGATTTTGATTCCTCCCTTATATCCCGTCCTCCGAATAAGTGTCAGCTGACAGTAACAGCTATGAAGGATCCTGATTCTGTAAAGGTGAACTGGCAGATAGAAAGTAATCGCTATTATGATAATGATTCTCTGATAAAGGGCTACATAGATTACGACAGTGTCTTTTTGTATTACAGAACAGACGGTTCGGTTCCTACGCGTGTTGGCAATGATTCTGTTGCCGGAGTGAGAATTGCGGCGTTTGATGTTAATGTAAACAGTACAGGCGGTAAGTTAAGTGTTTCTGGTGTGTCATGCAGCAGGACATATCGATTTGCAGCCTTTCCTGTGAATACTGTTTCCAGCGCGATAGGTAGAATGTATGGGAATCGTATGGCTTCAGACACAAGTATCGCGCAGACAGGTTCTGTGACCCCTCCTTGTGCGCCTGAGAACTTTTTGTCTATCAATGCCTCTGTTGACACAGGTAAAGCGGCGGCCATTCGTGTTGACTGGATATGGAAAGGCGGAGCTGCACCTGCACCTGACTTTATCCGCTTTTTGTATAGGGCTGCTCCGAGCGATACCTTTGTTTCTCCTCCAGCTTCTTACGCGGCAAGCTGGGTTAGAGAGGATATTCCAAATGCTTCCCGTGCGACAATTGGTTCTATCCGCTTAGCCCGTTCTGTGAACTATAAAACTCTTTATGTTGTGGCAGCCTTTAATGCTGGAACAGATACTGTCTGGTCGAAGACCTCTATGGTTGGTCAGTTGGGTACGCTTTACGATACGGTGAGGACCGGTTCTTCTGACGATACGACAGCGCCTTCAAATAGTCTGACTCTGAAGGCGACAGCCTTAAGTTCCCGATCTATAGAGCTTGCTTGGGCGGATCCATCAAATTCTCTTCCTGGTATAGATGCTTCTGAGAATGGCAACATATCGCTTTATTACGGTATCAAAACAAGTCCGACAGCGCCTTATGTTTGGAGGCAGAAGTATACTGCTTCGGAGTTTGACTCTGTGCGCTTAAGTTCGGCTCTTAATGCCAAGAAGTTTGTGTTGAAGGGTGATGTTGACAATATAAATGCTAATAAGACCTACTATCTTGCGATAGCACCTGCAGACAGTGTAGGCAATGTTAATGGTACTCCGCTGATAGCGCGCGACAGTGTGGTTTTGAGTGTACCTAATCCAAGCAGGAGTGGAGTAGTTATTCAGGCGTTGTCAGATACTGCCTTTTCTGTTGACTACAGAGGTTTAAGAACTATGCCTATTGCTGCTGATTCTGAGTTTGTGAAGTTTGCGGTATTTGTAGTAAGTGACTCTGCTGCTGCGCCATCAGATCTTTTTGAGGATCCGATTAAGAAGCAGGATCTTCTTAATGGTTTGTATGATAAGTCATCCCGCACAGGCCGTACCTTTCTTGTAAAGCAGCGTGAGCTTGGAAGTACTTCTTCCTATAACTTCGGAACAGCTGTATCTGAGAAGATTTCTCTTGATAATAGAAAGCATTATGTTTCTGTTTCCTATATGTCCGGAAGCGAGCTTTCGCCTCCGGTTTATATCGATACGGTTAAGTATCGTCTCGACAGGCCACTGTTCAAGAGCTATTCAGTACGTCAGATAAATGACAGTATAGTTACTCTTTCATTCCGTCCTTATGATTCTACTGACGTTAAGGTTGGAGTACAGGTTAAGTATGCTGTAAACCCAGTTTCTTCCTCGGCGCCATACTATACTTTTATTCCTGCTCAGCATTTTTCCAGCAATTTTTCCGGGGCTAGTGGCGGTCAGATGACACTTGATAGAGACTCTACCTATACTATAAATCTAAAGCTTGGAACAACCAGATATCAGGCCACAAGTGGTTCTGCGGCTTATTTCAACGGTAATGATACTAATACTCTTTCAATTAAGTTCCTGGTAAGTGACCTTCATGGACCTGCGCCTGCTAATTCAAATGATGACAGCGTTGTTGCGCCTGTGAGAGTTGATACAAGGGCTCCGTCTCCGAAAGATTTGTCGGCTTCTGTTGTTTTTAATTATGATCCAACACCTAAGAAGCTGACGGTTCTTCTGACTGCCAAAGCAGGCGCTGTTGATTATGTGAGATACAAGGCTTCTGATACAGCCCGTGTCTGGAAAGACTCTGTATCCATGAAGAGCGTTACGTCCAATACTATTGTGATAGAGCCTACCGATTACTGCTATCTCTCTCTTCGTGATTCCATGGGTAATAAGTACGATACGTCATGGTCTTTCTCAAGTCCTGTTACATATCCGATAACGCGAGAGCCCAAGACGATAGTATATGATAATGGAAATATTGAGATAACGGTAAGCGTTAATACAATCAAGGACAATGTAACTTCAGCTACCGACACGCTTAAGATGACTGCCGGCAAGCGTACCTTTACGCAGGCGGAGCTTGATGCACTTCGCAACGGCGGTTATGCTGCGGTTCCTGTTTCTGCCTATTTCTTTGCAGCGCGCCATGGAACACTTAATTCTGCAGGTGTATGGCAGGAGGGGCTCTCCTTAAGTGCTGCGATTGACACTTCGGTGCCAGACAGCTTATATGATGATGTTCGTGTATACAGATATGATCCATCAACGATGACTGCTGCGTTTGAGAACTCGAAGATAGATAATTTCGGTCGTCTTGTTGTTTCCGGTATGAAGCCCCCTATTTCTGATACTCTGTTTTATTTCATAGCGGTAGACACACAGAAGGTGAGAATGGATTCGCTGTCGCTTTCATATGATAAGTCGGAACGTAAGCTTCGTCTTGTTGTTAGAGGCAGTGATAACAGTAAAGCTTTATCGGGTGGAGTTATTATACTTGGTCACACAGTAACCGGTGCGAATAAAGAGTATATAAGGTACAATGTCAACTCTGTACCAGGAGTTGCCATAGATACCACGATTGTAATACCTGCATCGGATACGTTGTTTGACGCACTTTTAAGGAGAGGTCTTTTTGGAGCGGCTTGGGTAACGGATCGTGAGAGCGCGCTTCTGCATCGTGATCGTCGCGCCTATTCCTTTATACGCTGTGAATACAAGGCAGACAGTATGAAATTGACCTTCAGGAATCTTTTTGAGGGCTATCAGCTTGTATCGCTTCCTGTCTCGCTTTCAGAGGAGTATGATGATGTTCTTCTTGCACTGCAGGATTATTCTCGCGGTGTTTATGACAGGAATAAATTCAGGCTGTATCGTCTTGCTGATGATGGTGTAATAAAGGAGTTTGTTGCGACCGGGTATAACGGTAAGGGTGTTCAGGTGGATCCTGATTTCAGATTTGGTACAGGCCGCTCCTTCTTTATGAAGACTCGCCGTCAGGAGGAGAATAATGTTCCTGTTGCTCTTGCTGATACGGTTGTATCAGTTCCTGTAAACAGTAAGCGCGGTTATTTTGTTGGGTCACGGGCAAATAGCGGCTGGGTTATCTGCAATGTGCCTTTCCTTGGTACAGTTCCCATGAATGATTTGCAGAATACCTCCTCGCTTCGTTCTACCGGGAGCCCTCTTGGTAACAATAAGACGGTTGTTCCTTTTGGAGATCGTGTTTTTGAGCTTGCCTCTTCCGGTTGGCGTCCAATGCAGCAGCGCTCTCTGAGTTCCGGTACGGGAGATATACCTGCTTCTTTTGCAGCCTATTTATATGCGGGTGAATCTCTGTTTGTTCCTGTAATACCGAACAATGAAGAGTTTATAAGTCTTGGCGGGAGAGTTGCGAAGAGTTCAACAGAGTCCTCTGATTGGAGAGTTTCTGCTCTTCTGTATAGCGGAAACGGCAAGCTTATTGATGCTACCGCTGTTATGGCTCTTTCGAGTGATGGTGAAGCGGAACTGATGGATCTTCCAGTTCTGAATGATGTGAACAGCCGTCTTTCCGTTGTCTCTTCCGGCAGGTCACTGTCGTATAAGCAGTGTAAGGCAGGAAGTGATGGAGAGATATGGGAACTTGAGGTTGTCAATGGGTCATCAGCTGCTTCTGAGTACAAGGTTCTGTTTGATGATATTGCGAAGAATCTGCCGTCAGATTGGCAGGTTTGGAGTGATGATGCTGTTAAGGGTTATGCTACGGATATTGTAAAGTCAGGTGCTGTTTCAGTCGTAGTTCCCTCGCATGGTGTAAGGGTGCTTCGTATTGTGGCCGGCAGTCCTTCGTTTATATCGAAGCAGCTTAAGGTTCG
>JAEUSG010000256.1 GCA_016788315.1 Fibrobacterota bacterium
TCACTGATTCGGTGGTTAAAAGAAAATTCATCTTCCAATATAGTTTTGGTAAATGTGCCAAATTGTAATGGAGACCATAGGATATGTGTAAACAGATTTATAGTAAAACCCGGATTACCATATTTCCTTATTTTGTTTACTTGTTCAAGGTATTTGTTGTCATTTTTGGGTGAATTCAGTTGGTTGCGGATTTTCCAACATTCGTTATAATAGTTGGTTGCTGTCGCAAAATCAGTTAATGTTAAATCCATACGAACCTTGTAACGAATAAAACCAGTCTCGGCGGTTTGAGGTAGTCTTATCCAATAAATAAAACCACCGCTGTTTTTCTGATTACTTAAAATGTTGGATAAAAGTTTTTCCTTACTTTCATATTTACCCTTCGGCTGGTCTTCGAGTACAAAATATGGGTGTGCGCTCAAACATCTTTCGCGTTTTAATGCCTCATTTCCAAGAGCCGCCTCTGCCAGTATTCCCGGCGCGAGCCTTTTTATAATGCTGTAGGGATTGACAATAATTTCAGCCTTCATGGGCTTTGCTATGCCATCGAGTTTTATGTAAGGCATTTCATCGTCGTCTCTTATGCAGGATATAACACCCTTCCAGCCATGACGATTCGAAATTTTATCACCTATCTCTGTATCTGTTTTTTCAAGACTATTTACAATAACATTCAAAGAATCATCACCAGCACCCTTATCAGCTCGCAAAAGAAATTCATTGTTATTCAGTTCAAATGATGATTTTTTGAAATCCTTCCACTTTACCGGAGATTTGTTTTTATCGCGGTTTAAAACGATGGCAAGTTTCACCGCAGCAGATTTACTTATTACAAAGCCATCCTCATGACATAGAGGCTCATCAAAACTGAAACAGGTTAAAAGATTTATACCAAAACAGAAACGGGTGTTCGGTTGCTCAGCAGTTGAAGGGTGGCTGATAGTCATTTCTGTAAGGCCGGCCATTTTACTGTTAAGTGAATTAATATCTGCATATCTGCCGAAAATGTAATCTTCCAGCCAGCTTGAGCTTATCAAAGGCGGTTCTTTCCGGTATAATGGCTGTGATTGTAAAATTTGTTTTACGCCAAGCAGCAGCCTTGCAGGATTGGTGAATTCTGCAAAGCAGTTCAAATTAGCAGGAAGCGATAATCCTTTTGAATGAGAGTGGTAAAAGCCTTTAATTTCTTCATCGTCTTCGGGGATAATTGATGGCTTAAATAAGCATCTCGCGGGAAGTATTGAAAGCAGTACACTCGTTTTAAGGTGGCCTTTGTCGAGACGTCCCTCTTCATCGCGAGACCACCGGCAGAGATATTTATCTAAAAGTGATATCTGCTTTTCATCCAACTTTTCTTTTTCTCTTTCAAGCCTTGCAACATAGCTATTTGAGCATAACTTTTTAATTGGTTCAGACGCCTGGCTGAGAGCAACCTGGTAATCACTCTCATCACCATTCTTCATTGTGAAAATATTTTTCTTCTTGTGAGTCCAATAAATTTCAGATTCGATATTACCACCTCGCAGAAGTTTTAGGTCTGCAAGCGGCTGGTTGACAAAGTAGATCTCCTCGCTTTTCTGTTTGATGGTTGCAACAAATATAAGAGGAATCTGTTTTCCGTTTATAATATGGTAACAAAACGATGGTGTGCAAGAAGGAGAGAGTGGTTTGTCCTTTATTCTGGAATTTGCTCCATTGTCGTCAAAACAGTCCCAGAGGTAATGAACGAATGGTAAACAGTCAAAGTACGAAAAATTCCCGTCTTCCGACTTTTTTTCTTTTAGAATCGGTATTATCGAAAAGTAATTAACGCAAAGAACAGCAGGGTCATTTGTTATCGTTTTAACGGTTTCGTGTGATGTAAGGAAATCGATTATCTCTGCGTTTATCGAGCTGTGCAGTTTGCCATATTTACGCTTTAGCTCATCATAAAAGAGTTTAATGGAATTATAATGCGCTTTTGGCGCCCAGATATTGTCACCATTTTTAACTGGTGCATTAAAGTAGCTGCTTAGCCACTGCAATTCGTGTCCGGGAGGTACACCTCTATCTAAATATGGAATTTCTTCATTATTAGTCCAATTATGATGGCTAAAAAATTTGTGTTCTTTGTCTGTTGAAAATGGCTGTTTCGTCGATATCTGATTTTGCTTTATAAAAAAAACTTTATCACTTATGGTGCCGATAAAATGGAAGCTGATTGATGGCTCTTCAGAATAAAAATCAACAAATTGAATAATTCTATTAACATATCGATCAAAATGTTTTGAAATTTTTGTTTTATTCTTTTTAAAACCATCTCCGTTCTCTATCCATTGGCAAAATGCTTTCGCCAATTTTTCGTAATCACTTTCCTCTTTTTTTTCTTTAGAGCCTATTTTTGCAGCATAAAATTTATCCACTTTGGTACGAACTACAAAAAGCTGAGGAAGACC
>JAEUSG010000301.1 GCA_016788315.1 Fibrobacterota bacterium
GAGTATCAAAAATGTCATTATTGATCCAAAAATTACAAGAGGTTTCAGTGTTGTAACCGGTGATGAAACTGAGTGTATCAAAATCCCCCATTCTGGATTATTGCTGCATTTAATTATGATCGGATAACCATCAATTCCTGCAAAGATCCAAACTCCGCAAATCAGGATGCTGGTAATAACAAATAGCATGCTACTTTTCTTTTCTGCAAGGCCATCAGCCATTGACCATATACCACCATGTTTTGCATAGGCATAGCCGTGAAGAGTAGTAAGTAAAACGCCAATGAAAGCGAAAACATATGGGAAGGCAACTATGTAATCATTCAGGTTTCTACTAACCACACCTGCAGAGGTCATTGGTAAGCCGTATATCAAAAACCCTAAAACCAGAAGCCCCAGAAAAGCAATAGCTGAACTTGCCAGACCAAATATTGTCAGCCATAAAGTTTGATTCTTTTGGTCATGATATGAGAATTCCAGAGTTACTGCCCTGATGATAAAAGCAAAGACTGTTATCATTATTGGTAGATAGAATGAACTTAAAATGTACCCAAAAATGGTCGGGAAAGCTGCAAACAGAAGCGCAGCTGCAATAACAAGCCACACCTCATTACCATCCCAGAACGGGGCGATATGACGAATTAATCTGTCTTTCCGCTGTTTATCTTTTGTGAATAGAACAAGAGTTCCAATTCCCAAATCAAATCCATCTAAAACTGCATACATCATAAAAAAGAAAATCATCAGAAAGAAAGCATAGTCTGCCCAAAAAAAGTTTTCCATATCTATTCCTTTGCCCCTTCAGGGCCGGATAGGATTATCTTTCTCAGGAAAAATAGAGTAAAAGCAAGAAGCACAGTATAAAGTAAAATCAGCCCTATAATAGTTGCAGCGGTCTGCCACATAGGCACAGATAAAGATGACGCTTCCGACGTTCTGAGAACTTTATAGATTATCCATGGCTGACGGCCTATTTCTGCACCCGCCCACCCAAGTTCGTTAGCGAGATATGGAATAGGAACAACAAACATCAACACCTTCATATACCAACTTGTAATCAATAATCTTTTTTTCCTATA
>JAEUSG010000344.1 GCA_016788315.1 Fibrobacterota bacterium
AGCAATATGCAGACTGTTCAGCATAAACTCTTTTGCCGATGGATTTGGCTAATTGAACCATTTCCGCTGGTCTTGAAGTCTCACCGTTTCCAGTGACGCTATTACCAATGAAGTATATGCGAATAGAATCTGACGCGCTAAAGACAACTGAAGAACTAAGAAAGAACATGCAAAGAAAGAGGATTGTCTTTTTCATTTCTGATTTTTCCTTTTGTACACTATTTAAACTTATGGGTGATACCGTTATATTTCAGCTCTAAATATAAACTCCTGAAGATACTTTCTTACCAGTATTATATACAGCTTTGCGTACGACAGAATGTCTTCAATATACTGCTTTAGCGTCCTTCGGTAAACCTCTTACATGTTTTAGATGGGCGCTTACTCTTTTATCATCATCATACGGATATGTAAAACCATAATGGTTCGCCACGTTTATGGCAACTTCCCGGAACAAATCAAACATTGCTATCAATGATTCCCAGGTATTGTGATAACCTGCATCAGAGTAAGTTTTCTCAAGCTTTTCCCAGGTTTTTGGCTCAAGATACTTTTTGAAGTATTTTCCCTCAATTCCTGTATTTACTGAGAAGTTCGTGTTTATCCCGATATGCCAAACAAACATCTTCATTAGCATCTTTCGCATGTAGTCATCAAGTATATGTTTTGAATAAGTTATCTGCTCTCTCCACAATCCTTTTGCTGCGTAAGGTGCAACCCACCAAAATTCATTGCAACAATTAAAGTAAGATTTCGCTGTAGGAGGCTTTGGAAGATAACTGCTTTCACTTGGCGGTAAGAATGGTTTTACAATTCCATCTTTGTCTAACAGCAGTACGCTTAGACTATCCTCTTCAAGGGCATCAAGTTTAGACATGGGATATATCGTTAGGTCTATTCTATTTCCATCAGTAAACTGCATCAGATATGCAAATTGATTATCACCGATGGTAGCAGATTCCGGCATATCATCCGGCTCCTGCATAACCATTAGCTCTCCGAAACGCGCTATCCAATCATAATTATTTTTGAATGGTGCAACTTCTGTTACAATGTAAATAATATCAAAATCCTGAAAGATGTCAGGCGAAACATTTGGATTCACCCGTGAACCATTCATAATCACAGCTCTGATTCGCTCATCAGTCCTAGCCGTGCTCATAATGATGTCTAGCATTTCTTCTTTAGTACGCATTGGCACTTTTTGATTCAAACAGTAATTCTCATTTCCTCTTAATCGTCTGTTGCCCACTCTCAGACATGATTTGAGCATGTTTTTCACGTCCGCATGCTTTTATCTGATCGATACAGGCTTTGCGATCTGAACGGAAGATAAGTGCGAATATTTTAGAGACAAAATTGTTGAATTTCTTACAGTCAGCAACGTTCATAAAGTCTTTACAATCAGCACAACTGGCATAACTATTGTCAATGCAGCAGGTTCTTATTTTACACCACGTTGCCTTTGCGTTTTCTTTACAACCTTTGCACCGTTTTCTTTTAAAAGCTCCGCATTCTCCGCAATAAAGACCGCAGAATGCTATAAGGTTCGTATCTAAAACTTTGTCACTCATTCTTGAAAACTCCATTGATGATATATAGCAAAAATTTTTTGCTGTTTTTTATGCTTCCAAGAATATATTATGTCAATTACATCAAATCAAAATATTCCAATTTATTCAACACGTATACATTCGTATGGTATTGTATCAATTCTTGAGGTACCGCTTACGGCCTGATAGAAAATACCTGTGTGGTTTCCTCTTTGAAAATCAGGGAAAGAACTCATGTTTGTTCCTCCTGAACCAAATAACATTTTAAAACGGCTGGTAGAGAGTTTTTGATATTCACTGGAATAGGTACTGTAATTCTTG
>JAEUSG010000648.1 GCA_016788315.1 Fibrobacterota bacterium
TTCATGTTAATGCAAAATATACAGTTTATCTGAGTGGCAAAAAAGGCTATTGCTTATTTCATATAAAGTTAGTATGTATTGGATGTGCGTTATTCAAACATTAACGGAGGAATATTTATGAAATTCATTTTAATATTGATCTTTTCAGCTGCACTTTATGCAGGGGTTGATTCTACATCTGTAAAACCACAGTCCTTGTGTCCTGTTATGGATAGCGAAATTAATAAAAAGCTCTACGTTGACTACAAGGGTCAGCGAATCTACGTTTGCTGTAGAGGTTGTATCACTCCAATAAAAAAAGATCCTGAAAAGTATCTGAAAATTATCAAAGATCGCGGGGAATCTGTTGAAGTGCTGAAAAAGAAAGGCGGCTGATATGATACAAAACATGAAAAAAACTCTTTTAGGTGTCATGGTATTTCTAATAGCTGGTTGTGGTAATGAGAGCGTTAATAATTCTGCTAATAGAAATCCCGATATCGTATCGTTTACAACAACGGCGTCTAAGCTTGGTTTGGGTCAATCTGCCATTTTAAAATGCAGCGCTACCGACCCAGATGGTGACCCCCTAAGCTACACATGGGAAAGTTCAGACGGGGGACCACTCGATCCGGTTAATGCAGCAGGTAACGAGGTTGTTTACACTACTCATTCCTGTTGCGGCGGGATTACAGAGATTATCGTTACAGTAAAAGATAACAGAGGAGGGAATTCAAAGACCGGTATGCTGATAGAATTTTCTGCTTCATTCAACGAAACCGGGGAATGACAGATGAAAAATTTGATTTTCTATCTATGTGTGTTACTGCCTGTTTGTGAGGCTTTAGCACAGGGCTGTTGCGGTGCCTCGTCGCCGCAGGGAACAGGGTTGCATACAGCACTGCATAGAGGAGAATTTCTCATCCGGACCGGTGTTGATTATTCTAACGCAGAAAATCCGAGCCGAAATTCAGTTTCTTCATATGCTGCTGTAGCTTATGGTATGGCTGAGTTTGTTTCTTTGTCAATCAAGAGCAGTTATAGTCTTTTGTCCGCAAGCCGCTTCAGGCCTGCCGTTATTGTTAATGGTGTTACCCTGCTTAATGATACGGTAATTGAACAAAGCAACAAGGGATTGGGTGATGGTGTTGTGGGGGCTCAGTTTACACTTATTCCAATGAATTGGCCACGGCAGTATGAACTGCTTGCTGCCGTTGATTTGCTAATTCCCTGGGCAGAAGATGCAAAAATGGAAAATAATGTGCAGCTGCCGGATAATATCCAGACCGGAAACGGCGGTTATGCTGTATCAATTGCAGTCGGTTTCGTTAAAGCTATTCCGAATAAATTACTATCATTACAATTTACGGCAAACCACAAATTCAAATTTGAAACACGAAAAGGGAGTATTCCCGGCGATGAGTCCGGTACCATGCTTTCTCTCTCTGTAGGACCTGTTAAATATTTCAATTTCTTTTTCCCTTTCAGTTTCAAATCGACGCAGGCAACATACAGCAAATTCGATATAAAGGAGATTGCCACAGCAGGTAATCGAATTGATCTTT
>JAEUSG010000431.1 GCA_016788315.1 Fibrobacterota bacterium
TACTCTTGTAATCTTTGCGGGTTCAGAGCTTTTCACTGGGAATAACATGACGCTTATGGTTGGAAGTTTAGACAAACAAATTAGTTGGAATACCACTTTTAAACTATGGGTGATTTGCTATATCGGAAACCTTTTAGGTGCACTTCTACTTTCGTTTGCATATGCAAAAAGCGGACTTGCAGGTAATGGGACAATGGGCTTATTTATAGCTGGTGCAGCTAAAGCAAAAATGAATGCACCTCTAATGCAGCTTTTTATAAGAGGCATTCTTTGTAATATGCTTGTCTGTCTGGCAGTATGGACTTCACTACGAGCTAAAGAAGATACAGCTAAAATTCTTCTAATATTCTGGTGTCTATTTGGATTCATAGGTAGCGGTTATGAGCACAGTATAGCTAACATGACGGTTTTGGGAGTCCCTCTTTTCCTCCCGCAATATTTTGAAGGGGTCAGCTGGTATGGTTTTATTCGAAATCTTTTCGCTGTTTCTCTTGGTAATTTTATAGGTGGTGCAATATTTATCGCTTTTGCCTATTGGCTTGTCGGCAGGTCAGAATCTAAGGTTAACTGATAGACAAAGAATTTATCTTAACTATTATGGCAATAAAACTAAAAAACGAAGAATTCGACGCAATTATAAAACGATTAAGAGGTGACAGCCTTTTTTATGCACCGGTAAAATTGTCAGGTAAAGGTCGCTTTTCTGATACTGATCTTGTTAAATACAGAGAGATTACGTCTATCGGAGAAATCGTTTTTGATAAGAAAAGCTTTCTTTCTTTAAAAGAGATTATCCTTCCTGCTACGCAAAAACTTTTTGAGATCTCTGAAGGAAAATTAAAGGATCTTTCAAAGACAGATAGCAAAAGGATTATAATATTCGCAAGATCATGTGATATACACGCTGTTCACAGACTTGATGAAATATTTCTGAAAAACGGAAATACTATTGATCCATATTATCAAGCAATCAGAAATAGGATCAAATTTATTTTTTTAGAATGTCCTACTCAGTTTGAAAGCTGTTTCTGTGTTAGTATGGGCACAAATAAACCCGTAGGATATGCTGCTGCTTTGCGTGTTGAAAAAGATCATATCACACTTGATTTTGTAGATGAATCCTTTAAAACTGAACTTGGCATTACTGACAATTGTGCAGGTTTTGCGCCAATTTATCCGGTTTCAGACATAAATCCTGTTAGCCCTCCTTTAAATTCAAAGATGCCGGAAACAATGTTCTCTCATCAACTTTTTGATGCATATGATACACGCTGCATTGCCTGCGGCCGTTGTAATACATCATGTCCAACTTGTTCCTGTTTCTCGACTATGGATGTAACAGAGCCCGATAAAAAGGATTCCGGTGAACGGCGCAGGATATGGGATGGCTGTCACTTGGACGGATTTACTGAAATGGCCGGGGGGCACAGCTTCCGAAAGAAACATGGATCAAGAATGCGTTTTAAGACCTTCCATAAAATTTATGATTTCAGAATGCGTTTCGGTAAAGATATGTGTGTTGGCTGCGGACGATGTGATGACGTTTGTCCGGAACTTATTTCCTTTGCTGATTGCATTAACAGTGTGACAAAAGCGCTGGAAAAAGAGGAGCGCATTTGAACACCAATATATATACCCCAATACAAACAGAAGTAATATCTATTGAAATTGAAAGTGCAATAGAATGGACCTTCCGTATAAAATGGGAAGGGACAAAACCATCTCCCGGCCAATTTTTCCAACTTTCTATTCCTCTAATTGGCGAGGCTCCAATATCGGTTTCAGGCATCGGAGAAAACTTTATTGAAATGACTATTAGGAATGTGGGACGTGTTACAGAATCTGTTTTCAGACTCAAGCCAGGTGATAAGATTTACTTACGGGGCCCATATGGTAACAAATTTCCTATAGAAAAATTTCACGATCGCCATTTAATTATTGCAGCAGGTGGATCCGGGGTTGCACCGGTAAGAGGGTTAATAAATTCTATTGAAACGAATCCCGAAAAAGTTAAGCAGCTTACCCTATTGTTCGGCTTCAGGAAGCCTTCAGCAATAATATTTAAGAACGATATTGAACGGTGGTCAAAATCCTTTCCGACACTAATCACCGTTGATGAAGCGGAAGCAGGCTGGAATGGTAAAACAGGTGTTATTCCGCAGCACCTAAAAGAACTTTCTATTACAGATAAAAGCGTCTGTGATATTATCATTGTAGGACCACCTGCCATGATGAGGTTCACCGCACTTGCATATCTGGAGCTTGGTTTTAAAACAGAGCAGATTTGGCTGTCGTTCGAACGCCATATGTCATGCGGTGTCGGGAAATGCGGCCATTGCAAAATTGATAATGTCTATGTTTGTCTTGACGGGCCAATATTCAACTATGAAAAAGCCCGTCACTTAGTAGATTGATGGAGAAATTATGAGACTTGATATAAACAGGAAACAGGTACAGAAAAATGCGTGGCGTATCACAAAGACACGAGGCAAAACAGCCCTGCGCCTGCGTGTTCCTGGTGGTCATCTGAATGCTTCGCATCTTGACCTAATCAAAATGATTTCTGAAAAATATGGTAACGGGACCATTCATATTACGACCAGACAGGGTTTTGAAATTCCTGGAATTCCATTCGAAAAAAGGGCGGAAATTAATGCCCTATTAGAACCATATATACGAAAAATTGAACTCGAAACTGCGAACATTGATTTGCCTTCTGTAAAAGAGGGGTATCCTTCCGCAGGTACAAGAAACATATCAGCCTGCATTGGAAATAGAGTTTGTCCATTTGCAAACTATGACACAACAGCTTTAGCATACAAAATTGAAAAAACGGTATATCCAAATGACTTTCATGTTAAAATTGCTGCAACGGGATGCCCAAACGACTGTATCAAAGCTCATATGCAGGATATAGGTATTCTTGGTCAGACTTTACCTGAATATGATTATCAGATGTGTATCGGCTGCGAGGCGTGTGCAAAGAATTGTAAAAAGAGAGTCACCGATGCACTTTCAATGAGCCAGGGGAAAGTGGTTAAAGATGACAAATTATGTATCGGCTGCGGTGAATGCATACTCGTTTGTCCTGTTGCCGCCTGGACAAGAAGTGAAAAAAAATATTTTGAAATAGTCATAATGGGGCGAACCGGAAAAAAGAGACCGCAGCTAGCTATGCCTTTTATAAAATGGGCAACTGAAGAGGTGCTTCTCGCGCTTCTGAAAAACCTTTATAAATACATCGGCGACAATATTGATAGAACGCTAGTTAAGGAGCACGTTGGATATATTGTCGACAGAACAGGTTTTGCTGAATTCAAAAAAGCGGTACTTATGGGGATCTCGTTGAATCCGGAAGCGATAGTTGCGTCCGAAATAACCTGGCCAGGCTACAGCAAAGCAGACTCTATTAAAATCTAAGCAGAAAGAAAAGATATGGCATATACGCTGAATATTGATGAAATTCTTGAAGTCGCTGTAAGAATAGAACAAAATGGGGCTGAGTTTTACGATCATGCCGCTTCAAAATCAAAATCTGCTGAATGCATAAAAGTATTTTCTACTCTAGGCAGGCAGGAAAAGAGACACGCCTCTCTATTCGCAAAGTGGCTGAAGAATGCCTCAATAGAACGCGATTACACCGAACCTGATGAGGATGTCTCTCTTTACATCAAAACTTTTGCCGAGAATCACATTTTCAGCAAAAAGGGCACCGGTGAGTTCAAAATCGACCATTTGAAGAGCCAAAAGGGCATTTTGGAGTTTGCCCGATCTATCGAAACTGCATCGATAACACTATATCATGAACTTAAAGTTGTTATGCCCAAATCTGCTTCCTCCGTTATGGATAAAATCATAAACGAGGAACGAAGCCATTACCTCCTTATAACAAGACTGCTAAAACTATTAAAAGCTTGATTTATCATGCCGAAATGATGTTTTTTATACACTATTACTATTGCTTGAACCTTTTTACGCGGAGTACGAAAAGATGATCGTCACCATACGCAAAGCTGAACTGCTGTCTACACTTCAAAAAGTTGTAAATATTGTCCCTCCCCGCTCAACTCTGCCTATTCTTTCGAATCTTTGCATAACAATAAGTCAGGAAGAGCTCATTGTCAGGGCTACTGACCTTGATTTATCGATAAAGGTAAAGCGGGCACTCTCCACATCAGAAGGCAATACAGAGTTTATTGTTAATGCAAACAAGCTTTTTGCTATAGTTAAGGAAATGCCGGAGTCAGACATTACGCTTGATTTTGAAGATAAAGAATTTGTCAAGATATCTACCGCAAATGATAAATTCAAACTGCCCATTCAGACTGCTGAGAATTTCCCGGCTGCACCCGCCTTCAAAGAACTGGCAGAATTCGGTATCAAAGCTGGTACACTTATGGATATGGCAGCCAGAGTCAAATTTGCTGTTGCCAAAGATACAACACGTGCTGCTCTTAAAGGTGTTCTTTGTGAACTTGAAGGTGAATTGGTACGCATGGTTGCAACTGATGGCCATAAACTTTCAATGTGCAACGAGCAGAATGCAGCTGGTGCAGTCGAGAAAAAGATTTCAATAATTCTTCCTCCAAAAGCTCTTGATCAGATTGGGAAGACCATTCACAATCAGGATGAAGTAATTACCGTTAAAGTTGGTCAGACCTATGCTGAGTTCTCCGCCGGCGAAACAGTAATTACCAGCAAGTTAATTGAAGGTGATTATCCGAACTACAACGAAGCAATTCCAAAGAATACAACTAAAAAGGCAACGGTAAGACGTGACGATCTCTTTTCTGTTTTAAGAAGAATTTCCGTAATGTCAAACAGTCGAACACGTCAGATCCGTCTTGTTTTCCGTGATAATGAACTTCAGATTTCATCCTCCGACCGTGATTTCAGAGGTGAAGGTAAGAGTTCTCTTCCAATGCAGTTTGAAGGAGATCCAATAACTATTGGTTTCAATGCTGACTTCCTTATTGAAATTCTACGTCTCATGGATGACGATAATGTCTCACTTACAATGAACTCTCCTCTATCTGCTGCTCTTATTAAACCGGCCGATGAAGGTAAAGCTTCACGCATGCTCTTCCTCATTATGCCGCTTCGTCTTCTTGACGACGAGATGAATGAGTAGTAAAGCGCTGGCATTCTGCATACTTTGCGGAATTGCTTTTTCAGCGTCTGTTGAGAGGGTTGCCTTCGGACCATTCTCTTCAAAGAATGTCTTAATTGGCCAAAACGGCCATTTACCGGCTTTTTCGAACAGCATTCAAGGTCATTATCTTAATCCATCTGCTCTTTCTGAAATAAACGGCCACGAGAGCGGTGCAGCCTTTTCAACGGGCGAAGACTTTTCAAATATTTCGCTCTGCTACAATGGTAAAAGTTTGGCCGAAAAAGCAACATTCGGAGCACAAATTGACATAACATCTATTGATAAAGAAAGCTGGAATTCTGCAGCGCTCTCAGTCTCAACCGGTTCAGATGAATTCAGTTTCGGTGTTGCAGCTTCGTTTCTATATGGCAAAACCGAAGAAGATGAAACTCTTTTTAACATGGATCTTACCTCCGGCTTCTCCTACGTGATTGAAAACACTGTACATGCCTCTTTATCCGTTAGAAATATTCTGGGAAGTTCATTGTTAGACAATGATTCTCTTATAGTCAACGCTGAAAGATCGGCAGTAATTTCAATTGGTGCATTGCTGGGCAAACACAAGGAGTTCTCTTTACTCTTTGATGCAATGCTCGATAGCCTGAATGTATGGAACACAGTAAAAATTGGTTACGCAGCAGGAGTTGAGTATGGTTTTATGAAAAACCAGCAGCTAAAGCTGCGAGCAGGGTATTTGGCTCATCGTACAGAAGCTGAGGGTGAATTTCATGGAGCGGTTTTAGCCGGTGCAGGTTATCTGCTTCCTTTTATGGGAAATCACATACGCTTTGAATATGGTCTCAATTTTCCATTGTCCAGTGAAGAGCACTCCTCTCCTGTACACACAATAGCAACCGCTTTCAGATTTCAATCGGCTATTGACAAAACACCTCCAAATGCTAAAATGAAGCTAAGCGCTGAAAATATCATTCTTGGAACTGGTAAAAATAACAGTGTTCAATTCTATCTGGATGCCGACGACCACAATGGCCGTCCGGTAAAACAATGGATGCTTCTTATTGCGGAAAAGAACAGCGATGGTAAATTAACTCATGTTAAATCGTGGACCGGATCCGGAATTCCACCTCGCGTAATTGAGTGGGATGGCCGCGATGCAGCAGGTGATCCTGTTGCTAAAAAAGTATACTGCTGCCGTTTCCATGCGGAAGATGGGGCGGGAAACATTACTACACTCCCCTGTTACGAAATCTCCGTCGAATAAAATGGTTCTGGAAAACGAGATCAACAATAGATTTGCAGGAATGCGTCTAGATGCATACCTTACAGAAAAATACACCTATCATTCACGCAATCAGTGGCAGAAGAAAATAGATGAAGGTGTTGTTCTTCTGAACAATAAAAAGGTTAAAGCATCCACCAAAATTGTCAGAGACAGTATTTTGACTTAT
>JAEUSG010000460.1 GCA_016788315.1 Fibrobacterota bacterium
GAAGAATCCATCACCATAGAGGCCGCTCCGGCAACTACGAAACCATATTGATAGACAAATGTCCCATTCCATAGAATTTTACAATTATTGAAGCGTACCTTTGCCCGCTCCCATGCGTAAAGATTACCATTCAGTATAATGGTATCATTTTCAAAATTGACAATTCCGTCACTGTTCACAAAAATGTCGGTATTAACTGTTAGGGTACATCCCTTAATTGTCAGTGTATCTGTTCCTGAAACGGCAAACAGATCATTTTGCGTGTGTCGAAGGTTTTCGTAACGGTAATGGGTTCCAGAAAATGACATAGTTATCCAAATAAGTATCAGAATGAACTTTTTCATAACTCTCCTTTTTTTTAGGCATGACTTTTGTACTTCGATGATAGTTAAACAATTGTTGTGCCGAAACGGATACATCAAAATAGGTTAAAAATGACGATTTATTTGCAAATATTCAAAATTTCGTTATCAAAAACGATACAAACGGTATATTTTGTGATACAGGAGATAATACATATATAGATGAGTGCAATCATCGGGATTTTAATGGCGGTAAGAAGTCTGACCATAATGGCAGGCTTTGCAACTGGTGACTCTTCAAAAGTCACCTTTAATCAACCGCAGATATCCGTTTCTAAATCTTCCGTCACTGTTAATGCTTCGCTAAAGAATGCAGTAACTGACGACATGCGGAAGATGGCTCTTGCCGGAACAGCCATACCGCTGTTTGTCGTAGTAACGCTAAATTCCGGCAGTACAAAAATTCCACTGGCGGAATCAAAATCGATGAACATACTGCTTTTTGATCCGCTTAAAGGTGAATTCCATGTTCAAAGGGAATCCGCAGCTGAAAAAAGCTATAAGTCCATAGATGAGGCCTTTTCTGATTTTGTCAGCTTTAACAACATGCATGTATGCTCGCTTTCAGTTTTCAGCAAAGAGCAATCATATGTTTTTAAGCTGCAGGCACTGCTAGGTACCGCCAAGGTTGATGCCTTAGGCGGAAACACATTTGATTTCATGTATTATTGGGACTATAAAAGGCCCTCTATTCGAACCGAACCTATTTCCGGCCAGTTAATACTTTACGGAGGCAGAAAATGACACTTTTACGAGAATCTTCACTCCGGACTAAATCCATAATTGTTATACTCTCTGTCGCTATATTATCAACTCTCCCTCTGGTATTATACTATAGAACAACTTTTGAAGGTCTGTTATCTGTTGGTATTGGTTCCGACACATCAATAGATTCAGCGATCGCACTGGCACTTGAAAATGCTGAAACTGACGCAGATAAAGAAAATGCTTTAACTGCTTACAGAAGCTATCATCAGGCGATTGCACTTAAAGGAACTCTCCTTAAAGAGATTCGCACTTTTACTCTGCTATACATAGCAGCAGTTATCCTGATTGCAGCTGCTGCAGGCTGGTTTTTAATAACACGCATAACCAAACCGCTTAAAAATCTTACATCAACAATGCGCAATACTGAACGGGATATGACCGACACAAAAATTGTCTTTAAAAAAAGCGCAGATGAAATAGTAACCCTTTCAACTGTATTTGACGATATGACACGAAGACTCAAAAAGGCAAAACAGAAAGAGCTGCTTGCTGAAAGGCGCCACGCATGGGAACAGGTGGCACGTGTACTTGCACATGAAATAAAGAATCCTTTAACACCAATCAAACTTTCTACAGAGAGACTCTACGATCGCTATCTTAACGGAGCAAGCAACCTCAATGAAGTGATGGAGAGCACGACTAAAACTGTACTTGCCGAGATATCAAACCTTGAAAGACTTGTAGACTCTTTCCGGCAGTACGCCCGTTTTCCGGAACCGGTAATGGATGAAAATTCACTTCGCGATTTAATAACCGAGGTAACGTCACTCTACGGCGACAAAGATATCAAGTTCGACATTTATGGAACTGAGATGCTTCCAATTCTTACCTTCGATCTTGGACAAATCAGGCAGGTGATATCTAATATTGTAAAAAACGGCATTGAAGCGTCACGTTCGGCAAAACGTGACAATGTGATAATATCAATAAATGCATTCACTTCCAGAACAGCTGTATCTGTATCCTTTAAAGACAATGGTAAAGGCATACCTGAAGAAATTATGGAGCGCATCTTTCAGCCGAATTTCACCACCAAGGCCGAAGGAAGCGGGATAGGACTCGCACTTTCAGAAAGAATACTTGCTCTTCATGGAGGAACCATATCCGCTGCAAACGCCCCAGAAGGGGGAGCGGAGTTTCGTATTACACTTCCAAAACAGGGAACAATCTAATGGCTAAAATACTTATCATTGATGATGAAATAAATATCCGCAAATCACTCTCTGAAATCATGTCAGATGAAAGTCATGAATGCATTACTGCTGCAACAGGCAATGAAGGGTTGTCAAGCTTCAGCGAATTTAGACCTGATGTTGTTCTCCTTGATGTCAGACTTCCGGATACAGATGGAATTGAAGTTCTCAAAAAAATAAAAGCATCAGGACTTGATGTTGAGGTGATAATGATCTCCGGCCATGCAACAATTGAATCAGCAGTAAAAGCTGTTAAAATTGGAGCGTACCATTTTATTCAGAAACCTCTCTCTCTTATAGAAGTAAAGCAGTCTGTACGCCATGCTGCTGAAGCAAAGAAACAGCGAGATGCTCTTCTTATTTTACGGCACAGCGAAGATGAACGTTATAAGATGGTCGGCGAGAGCCCTGCATTGCTAAAGCTTAAAGAACAGTTATCACGCGTTGCGCCAACTAACGGACGCGTTATGATTAACGGTGAAAGCGGTACCGGCAAGGAGCTTGCAGCATACGCCATCCACCGGGAAAGTAAAAGAGCCAATGCCCCATTTATAAAAGTCAACTGCGCCGCAATACCGCAGAATCTTATTGAAAGCGAACTCTTCGGTCACGAAAAGGGGGCATTTACCGGTGCCATAGCAATGCGAACAGGTTGTTTCGAGCTCGCAGACTGCGGCACACTCTTTCTTGATGAAATTGGCGACATGGATCTCTCTACCCAGGCTCGTGTTCTGCGTGTGTTACAGGAAGGCGAATTTACAAGAGTCGGCGGTACAAAGACAATTAAGGTTGACGTTCGTGTAATTGCAGCAACCCACCGCAACCTGGAAGAGATGGTTTCGAGTGGGGCTTTCAGAGAAGACCTCTATTTCAGGCTTAATGTTGTACCAATTAGAATGCCTTCACTTTCTGATAGAGCATCAGATATACCACTTCTGGCAAACCATTTCCTGGAGCGTTATGCTATTGAGAGCGGTTCTGTTAAGAAACAACTCTCTCCAGAAGCACGAATCTTTCTAACAGGAGAACCATTCAGAGGAAATATCCGCGAACTTAAAAACCGTATCGAGCGTGCAGCCATTCTTTGCCCAGGCACAGCAATTGAAGTTTCTTATCTCAATGGTGAAGCATTTTCTCTTAGAGCTGATGTAGCGTCGCCTAAAGGTAGCTCAACTCTGTTTACGACAACAAGACCGCTTTCAGAAGCTAAGGATATGCTCGAGGCCGAGTTTGTAAAGACACAGCTCGAGATTAACAACTGGGACATACCTGAAACGGCAGAAAAACTGGGAATAGCCAGGACAAATCTTCACAGGAAAATTAAGCAGCTTGGAATTACAAAAGCCTAAATGATCTCAATCTATTGTTATCTGTTTTGAAACGGCTTGATTGCCGATTGTCAATTTGATAAAGTAATGGTTTTGTCTCAGTTTATATGGCTTCCAAACTATACCTGAAGATCCAGAGATTAGGAGTCTCTGTGTAAGGTTTTCTACTAGCTGCCCGCGGATATTGTACACTCCTAAGAATATTGCTTTTGTCGGATTATAGAGCTTTGCGTCAGACAAACCCTTAAAAGATATGGAAGTATTATTCTTAAATGGATTCGGCGATACTGTTATGCTTAAAGGCTCATCAGCTTTGTCGAAACTTGAGAAGAAAGCCTCAATTGAAATCGGACCCGTTAACAGCGTATCCATAAACCCGCCATTATAATCTTTTAAAATCCATCCGGTGTTTACAGCAGACAATGGATTGAATTGATAAGCTCCTACATCCCACACTTGCCCACGTTCAAAACCATTGAAGTCACGTTGCGCATTTGCACCAACATACGAAAGGTTAACTCCTCTCCCTTTCAGTTCTGAATTTACTCTTGGATAGAAATTTGTCAACGAATCTAAAAATGCAGAGAAACCTTGCGTCGAACGGATAAACCCTGGAATTGTGTCTCCTGTAACCCATGGCGTACCATAAGAGATATTTCCTGCAAATGAACTGTATGCCGTTGTATCAATTCTGCCCATAAACCGGACACCCTCACCTTTTGCCGCATAGATGGCGTTGTTCATAAAGATTGAGCTGTCTGACAAGTTTACCTTATTTGAGATTCGAGCATACAGATTGATTATTGTGTTATTAAAAACTCTTGCAAGACGAAGCCTTGTACCGCTCACAAGGTTCTCTTCAATTGACAACCCCTTTCTTACAGTGTCTCTGCTGCCGATAATAATGTTATTGAAGATATCTGTTTCGCCTGTTACCTGCACAACTGCATCAAGACTGTGTATTAAAACATTATCATACACCTGATTATTCTGTTCCAATGTTCCGCCGGCAGTACCCCAAAGTGTCAAGCATGGGTATTTAGTATCGTGTATTACATTATTACGGATGATGTTTGATCGACAACCAGATTTAAGTTCAATGCCGTCGCCCTGATTACCTGAATTTTTAATATAACAGGTATTATGAATCCAATTATTGACAAATTCACAATGCTCAGGATTAGGAATACCCTTCGTATCCCCCGGGTTGTCGCCTATATAGAAGCCCTCACCATGAACGCCGGTATGATGAATGTGATTATGGATACATTTGAAATATGTCTGCTTACCGGAAGCTATTCTGATTCCCACATTACCGAAATGATGAATATGGCAATCTTTAATTGTAATATGATCGTTATCACCGTAATGTGTTTCAATTCCTGTGCGGCCCTGAGTAATCTCAAGTCCGATTATTTCAACATAAGAACAGCCACCAATAGTGATTACA
>JAEUSG010000548.1 GCA_016788315.1 Fibrobacterota bacterium
CAAGTATAAAAATTTTGAAAAAGAGGGAATTCGTATTGAAGCGGTGTTCGATATAGATCCTTCAAAATATAACGCAAAAATGTCAGTACCTGTTTTTGCAATGGACAAGCTTGATTCTTTTATTCAGGATAACAAAATCAGAGCAGCTATTCTATGTGTTCCTGACATCGCAGCCCAGCAGGTCTTTGATCAACTGCACAAAGCAGGCATAAGAGGCGTGCTTAATTTTGCACCGATTACTCTCAAGGCGCCAGAGGAATGTATTGTCAGCAATGTAAACCTGGCTGTAGAACTTGAGAACATGATCTATTTTGTCAATGCGCTTGAAAAAGCTTCAACCTCACCAGACAACCCATACAAATCATGAGCAAACCGGAAGAACGTCATCAGGATAAGCTGATTGAGCTTTCTAAAAAGCTAAGTATCAGAGAAGCTGCAGCGTTCAGCTTTATGGATGGATTTGGTCTTAGAAACATCATGCCGTTTGCACTTGCTATTGGTGCCAATAATCTTCAAATAGGTCTACTTAATTCTCTACCTGGGCTGATTGCAAACATGTCGCAGCTGCTGACGATTAAGGCAATGCGCATATGGTCGAGGAAAAAGATTACCGTAGTTGGAGTAACGATACAAGCATTTCTCTGGTTTGCACTCATAGGAGTAGGCGCTCTCTATTACATTGGAAACATAAAAAGCCACTGGCCGGCAACTCTGATGATCGGCTTCTATACTTTCCTCATCATGAGCGGTACATTTGCCGGTCCCGCCTGGAGTTCATGGATGAAGGATCTGGTTACGAAAGATTTAGGCGCATATTTTGGAAAGCGAAATAGAATTGCCGGTTCAGTTGCTCTAGTCAACTCGCTTATTGCCGGATGGCTATTGGACTTCTTTAAAGGAATAGATATTATTTTCGCAGGGTTTACATTGCTATTCATTATTTCATTTGCCGGCCGCTTTATCGGCTCAAGAATGTTAAAAAAGCAGCACGAACCTCAGTTTATAATTGACGAAACAGCATATTTTACATTTGCTCAGTTTGTTAAAAAGATGGCCAACAACAATTTCGGCCGCTTTGTTATTTTTGTTTCAATATATAGCCTTGTTTCACAAATCAGTTCTCCGTTTATTTCGGTTTACATGCTCAAAAATCTGGATTTTTCATACACACAGTATACACTTGTCATTTTGGCCGGTTCCCTCACATCACTGCTTTCTCTTCCACGATGGGGTAGATTCGCTGATAAATATGGAGCATTAAAAGCGATAAAGCTTTCAACACTGACTGTCCCTATTGTTCCCTTTCTATGGATGGTTCCGGCACTCACAGGAATGGTCAAAAACGATGCTTTCATATATCTGCTCGCCGTACAAGGACTTGCCGGTTTTTTGTGGACAGGTTATGAACTATCTGTGGGCAACTTTATATTCAATGCAGTCACCCGTCAGCGCCTTGCTATTTGCATGTCGTACTTCAGTCTCATAAACGGGGTGGGGGCTCTCATCGGAGCGCTCCTTGGAAGCTGGCTTGCCTCCCTGGATCACCCTATTTTTGGAATAGGGCCAATAATGTTTGTTTTCGCCGTATCAGGTGCTGGTCGCTTACTTGCAGCAGTTTTTGCTGGTGCGAAAGTTAAAGAGGTTAGACCTGTTGAGCAGTTTGGAATTGGCGAAGCTACGCACTTTCTGAAGACAACCAGCGAATCAACACTGAAGTATTTTGAGAGTTTTACGCAGAAAATAATGCGAAGAACCCCATTTTAGGAATCT